>NZ_WIWK01000076.1:0-31565 GCF_009600165.1 Pseudomonas sp. FSL R10-0399 | reverse complement strand
GATCGGCGCAGGCCCCACGGTGGCCGACCAAGCGCTGCAATTGCTGCTCGCCCCCAACACCCCGCAAGGCACCCGCGACCTGCTGCTGATGCCCGACCAGATGATCCTGCAGATCCACGAGTCCATCGGCCACCCGCTGGAGCTGGACCGGATCTTGGGCGACGAGCGCAATTACGCTGGCACCAGCTTCGTCAAAACCAGCGACTTCGGCAGCCTGCAATACGGCTCCAAACTGCTCAACGTGACATTCGACCCGACGATTCCCGAGCAGCTCGCCAGTTACCGCTTTGACGATGACGGCACCCCGGCGAGCAAAGAATTCTTGATCCGCGAAGGTCTGCTCCTGCGCCCGCTGGGCGGCGCGCTGTCGCAGTTCCGCGCAGGCCTCGAAGGCGTGGCCAACAGCCGCGCGTGCAGCTGGAACCGCGCGCCGATTGACCGCATGGCCAACCTCAATATCGAGCCGGGCGATCAGTCCATGGCGCAGTTGATTGGCGGCATCGAGCACGGCATTTTGATGGCCAACAACCGCTCGTGGTCGATTGACGATGCCCGCAACAAGTTCCAGTTCGGCTGCGAATGGGGCCAGTTGATCGAAAATGGCGAACTCAAGGGCGTGGTGAAAAACCCC
This sequence comes from Pseudomonas sp. FSL R10-0399, assembly GCF_009600165.1. Taxonomy (NCBI): domain Bacteria; kingdom Pseudomonadati; phylum Pseudomonadota; class Gammaproteobacteria; order Pseudomonadales; family Pseudomonadaceae; genus Pseudomonas; species Pseudomonas sp. FSL R10-0399. The sequence continues at coordinate 30,934 of NZ_WIWK01000076.1, read as the reverse complement.
AACTACCGGGGTATTTCCGAGCAGTTCTGGCGCAACCTCAGCGCCGTGGGCGACGCCAGCGCCTTTAAAGTGCTGGGCACGCCCAACTGCGGCAAAGGTGAACCCAACCAGGTGATCCGCGTGGGGCACGCGTCCCCGGCCTGTGTGTTCAGTCAAATTGATGTGTTTGGAGGGGATGCCTGATGGGTACGCCAATGAGTCAGGCCGAGCAGTTCGAAGGGTTGGTGGCGTGGCTGCGCAAGGCGCTGGTCAGCCCCGAGCAATTCACCGTGGGCTACAACGCCGAAACCTCGGAATTTATTCGCTTCAACAAGGGCAAAGTGCGCCAGGCCGGTGTGGTTCAGCAGGCCAGCCTTAGCCTCAAGCTGATCAACGAAGGCCGCCATGCCAGCGTCAACGTGACCCTGGCCGGTGAGCCTGCGGTTGACCAACAACGCGTGGCCGATGCGCTGAAACAACTGCGCGACACCGTGCCGCTGCTGCCGGTAGACCCGTATTTGCTGCTCAACCCCGAGCCGTGGCACAGCCACACCGAGCAGGCCGAAGCGTTGCCGGACACGGCGCAGGTGCTGGATGAAATCCGCCGCGCCGCCCACGGGGTCGATCTGGTCGGCTTCTACGCCAGCGGCCCGATCAGCTACGGCTACGCCAGTTCGCAAGGCGCGCTGGGCTGGCATGAAGCCAACAGCTTCAACTTTGACTGGAGCCTGTTCCACAGCAACGGCCAAGCGGTTAAAGCCAGCTACGCCGGTGCCCAGTGGGACAGCGAGCGCTTCGCCCAGCGCATGCAACTGGCCCGCGAGCAATTGGCGTTTCTCGACCGCCCGGCCCACGTGCTGGCGCCGGGTGAGTACCGTGCTTACCTGGCCCCCGCGGCACTGGAAGAAGTCATGAGCATGCTCTGCTGGGGCGGCTTTTCGGCCCAAGCGCTGGCCAGCAAATACAGCCCGCTGCAAAAGCTCTATGGCGGTGATGCCGAGCTGAGCCCGCTGGTGTCGCTGGACGAACACGTGAGCCAGTCGTTAAGCCCGGCGTTTTCCGGCGAGGGCTACCCGCGCCAGGACTTGTCGCTGGTCAAACACGGCAAGGCCGCCGAGCAACTGGTGAGCTCGCGCAGCGCGGCCGAATACGGCCTCAAGGTCAACGGCGCGCCGGGCAGCGAAGCACCCAGCGCACTGGCGATGGCGGCCGGGCAACTGGCGCAAGCCGACATCCTCAAGCAGTTGGGCACCGGGTTGTACATCAGCAACCTGTGGTACTTGAACTACTCTGATCAACCAGCAGCACGCCTGACCGGCATGACCCGGTTCGCCACGTTCTGGGTCGAAGACGGCGAGATCAAGGCCCCGGTCAACACCATGCGGTTTGATGACAGCGTGTACAGCCTGCTGGGTTCGCAGCTAGAAGCACTGACGGCAGAGCGGGAGCTGCTGGTCTCGGCCAGCACCTACGACCAACGCCAGACTGCATCGAATCTATTGCCGGGTGCAGTGGTCAAAAAACTCACGCTCACGTTGTAAGAGGCAGCATCACTCCAAATTGTGGGAGCGGGCTTGCTCGCGATGGCAGCGGCACGATGATGCAGGCATACCGAGTCGCCTGCATCGCGAGCAAGCCCGCTCCCACAGGTTTTTGAATGATCACAACAAGAGGTCCTATGCCCGAACGTCCGGTTCTCACGCCCGAAATTTTACGGTGGTTGCCTTGGGTGGTGGCCATCGCGTTTTTCATGCAGTCGCTCGACGGCACGATCCTCAACACCGCACTGCCGGCCATGGCCAGCGACCTCAAGGAAAACCCGCTGCGCATGCAAGGGGTGATCGTTGCCTACATGCTCACGGTGGCCTTGCTGATCCCGGCCTCGGGCTGGATCGCTGACCGCTTCGGCACCAAAAAAATCTTCTTCAGCGCCATTTTGCTGTTCAGCCTCGGCTCGCTGCTGTGCGCCTTGTCCGGCACGCTCAACGAATTGATCGCTGCCCGTGTGCTTCAAGGCCTGGGCGGTGCCTTGATGGTGCCGGTCGGGCGGCTGGTGGTGCTTAAGGCCTACCCGCGTTCAGAACTGGTGCGGATCATGGGCTTTATTACCATCCCCGGCCTGCTCGGCCCGCTGATCGGCCCCACCCTGGGCGGCTGGATGGTGCAGTACCTGAGCTGGCACTGGATCTTTTTGATCAACCTGCCGGTGGGCATGCTGGGCTGCTGGGCGGTCTGGAAAATGATCCCCGACTTGCGCGGCGACGGGCGCTCACGCTTCGATGCCTGGGGCTTCTTGCTGTTTGGCGCGGCGATGGTGTTTATCACCATTGCCATGGAGGGCTTGGGCGAACTGCACATGCCGCACCTGCGGGTCATGTTGCTGCTGTTTGCCGGGCTGGCGTGCCTGGCGGCGTACTGGCTGCGGGCCGCCAACATCAGCAACCCGCTGTTTTCCCCGACGCTGTTTAAAACCAAAACCTTTGCCGTGGGCATTTTGGGCAACCTGTTTGCCCGGTTGGGCAGCGGCGCCTTGCCGTTTCTGGTGCCGTTGCTGCTGCAAGTGGCGCTGGGCTATTCACCGTCAGACGCGGGGATGAGCATGTTGCCGCTGGCAGCCGCCGCCATGCTGGCCAAATGGGGCGCACGGCCGTTGATCGAGCGTCTGGGTTATCGCACGATCCTGACCGGCAACACGCTGGCACTCGGCATCATGCTGGCCAGCATGGGCCTGGTCACGGCTCAAACCCCGTACCCGCTGCTGCTGACGATGCTGGCCATTTTGGGGGCCATCAACTCGCTGCAATTTACCGCCATGAACACCGTGACCCTGATCGACCTGGACGATGCCAGCGCCAGCAGCGGCAACAGCTTGCTCTCGGTGGTGGCGCAGTTGTCGTTGAGCCTTGGGGTTGCCTGTGCCGGTGCCTTGCTGGGCGGGTTCTCGGGTGACGGCGCCGGTGACGACGTGCACACCGTGCTGGGGGCGTTCCAGTTGACGTTCCTGACCGTCGGCATCATGGCCATGCTGGCGGCGGCGATATTCTTGCAACTGTCACCGCAGGATGGGCGCAAGCCCAAAGCCAACTCGGAGCATGAGCTGGATCATTAACCCGTTCACTCTGTAGGAGCGAGCTTGCCTCGCGATCTTTTAAAAAGATCAAAAGATCGCGAGACAAGCTCGCTCCTACAGAATCCTTGGTGACTTCTCGTCCAGAATGTTCGGGCATTGGGCAACGGGCTGTTACACTGCGCGACATTTTGTTTTGCAGGCCAGTCCCGTGACCACCATTGCCACCGCTTTCAACACGCTCCCCCTGTCCGCCGCCATGCTGGCTAACCTCGACTCCCTCGGTTATGCCCAGATGACGCCGATTCAGGCGCAGAGCTTGCCGGTGATCCTCAAAGGCATGGACCTGATCGCTCAGGCCAAGACCGGCAGCGGCAAAACCGCCGCCTTCGGCATCGGCCTGCTGAACCCGATCAACCCGCGCTACTTCGGCTGCCAGGCGCTGGTGATCTGCCCTACCCGCGAACTGGCTGACCAGGTGGCCAAGGAAATCCGCCGTCTGGCCCGCGCCGAAGACAACATTAAAGTGCTGACCCTGTGTGGCGGCGTGTCGTTCGGCCCGCAAATCGGCTCGCTGGAGCACGGCGCGCACATCATCGTCGGCACGCCGGGGCGTATCCAGCAGCACTTGCGCAAAGGTTCGCTGGTGCTCGACGGCCTGAACACGCTGGTGCTCGACGAAGCCGACCGCATGCTCGACATGGGTTTCTACGACGCCATCGAAGACATCATTGTGCAGACCCCGGCACGCCGCCAGACCCTGCTGTTTTCGGCCACTTACCCGGTGGGCATCAAGCAGTTGGCCTCCAAGTTCATGCGCGACCCGCAGCAAGTCAAGGCTGAAGCGCTGCACACCGACAGCCAGATCGAGCAGCGTTTCTACGAAATCGCACCCGACGAGCGCATGAGCGCCGTGACCAAAGTGCTGGGGCACTTCCGTCCGCAGTCGTGCGTGGCGTTCTGCTTCACCAAGCAGCAGGTACAAGAAACCGTTGATCACCTGACCTCCAAAGGCATTTCGGCGGTTGGCCTGCACGGTGACCTGGAACAGCGCGACCGCGATCAAGTGCTGGCAATGTTCGCCAACCGCTCGACCTCGGTACTGGTTGCCACTGACGTAGCCGCCCGTGGTCTGGACATCGACGCGCTGGACATGGTGATCAACGTTGAGTTGGCGCGTGATTCGGAGATCCACATTCACCGCGTGGGCCGTACCGGCCGTGCAGGCGAAAAAGGCATCGCGATCAGCCTGGTGGCACCGTCTGAAGCGCACCGCGCCCAGGCCATCGAGCAACTGCAAAAGGCCCCGTTGAACTGGGAATCGCTGGACACCCTGACCTCCAAGGGCGGCGCCCCGTTGCTGCCAGCCATGAGCACTCTGGTGATCGGCGCAGGCCGCAAAGACAAAGTCCGCCCGGGCGACATTCTGGGTGCCTTGACCGGCGACGCAGGCATCCCCGGTGCCCAGGTCGGCAAAATCGCGATCTTTGACTTCCAGGCCTACGTGGCCGTGGATCGCACCGTTGCCAAGCAGGCTTGCCAGCGCTTGAGCGAAGGCAAAATCAAAGGCCGCTCGCTGCGCGTTCGGGTGTTGTAACCCCCCCCACCCCGCCCCTGTAGGAGCGAGCTTGCTCGCGATCTTTGCTTTTAAAGATCAAAAGATCGCGAGCAAGCTCGCTCCTACAGAGTTCCCCGCCGTATTTGAGGACACCGCTTTGCGTACCACCGACGTTGTGATTATTGGCGCTGGCGCCGCAGGTTTGATGTGCGCGCTGACCGCTGCCGGGCGTGGGCGCAAGGTGTTGCTGATCGACCACGCCAACAAGGCGGGCAAAAAAATCCTGATGTCGGGCGGTGGTCGCTGCAATTTCACCAATATGTACACCGAGCCGGGTAACTTCCTGTCGCAGAACCCGCACTTCTGCAAATCAGCGCTGGCCCGCTACACCCAATGGGATTTCATCGAACTGGTGAGCAAGCACGGCGTGCCTTACCACGAGAAAAAACTCGGCCAGCTGTTTTGCGATAACAAGTCCAGCGACATCCTTGAGATGCTCCTCAGCGAGTGCCAGCAAGCCGGTGTCAGCCTGCACCTGGACACCTCGGTTGAGCAGATCGAAAAAACCGACAGCGGTTACAGCCTCAAGACCACGCTGGATCAGTTGAACTGCCAGTCGCTGGTGATCGCCACCGGCGGCTTGTCGATCCCGACGCTGGGCGCCACCGGGTTTGGTTACCAAGTGGCCAAGCAGTTTGGCCACACCTTGCTGCCGACCCGCGCAGGGCTGGTGCCGTTCACCATTACCGATCAGCTCAAAGAGATTTGCAGCGAACTGTCGGGCACCTCGGTGGACTGCCTGGTGAGCTGCAACGATCAGAGTTTTCGCGAGAACATTCTGTTCACCCACCGCGGCCTGAGCGGCCCGGCGATTTTGCAGATTTCGTCGTTCTGGAACAGCGGTGACACGGTTGAGATCAACCTGTTGCCGGATCTGGACGCGCTGAGCTGGCTGCAAGCGCAACAGGCCGAACGCCCGAACAGCGAACTGAAAACCCTGCTCGGGGAAATCTTCACCAAGAAGATGGCCAACTTGCTGGCCGAGCATTGGTTCGTGTCCAAACCCATGAAGCAATACACCCCAAGCGAACTGGCCGACGTGGCCAACAAGCTGGCGTGCTGGACTGTCGTGCCCGCCGGGACCGAAGGCTATCGCACCGCCGAAGTCACGCTGGGCGGCGTAGACACCCGCGAAGTGTCGTCCAAGACCATGGAATCGCTGAAAAGCCCGGGGCTGTATTTTGTCGGCGAAGTGCTGGATGTGAGCGGCCACCTGGGCGGTTTCAACTTCCAGTGGGCGTGGGCGTCGGGGTATGCCGCCGCGCAGTACGCCTGACACAGGCGTACCTTCAACGCGGGTTTGCATTCAGGCAAAAAATATTTTCTGTTCGATGTGAACAGTGCCATTGCACTAGCGTCTTATCTGGCTCAATTTAGCGAATCACGAGCCAGGCACCGCCACTCCATGTCATCGACCTCTTTCAGCCAATCACTGCGCCGCTTGTGGGCGCGGGACAAGTTCAGTTACAGCGTCCGGGTGTTCATCGCCCTGACCGGCAGCATGGCTTTTTGCTGGTATCAGGACGAGATGTCGCTGCTGATTCCTTTGTTCCTGGGGATTATTGCCAGCGCCCTGGCCGAAACCGATGACAGCTGGCAAGGCCGTTTGAATGCATTGCTGGTCACGCTGGTGTGCTTCAGCGCCTCGGCGCTCAGTGTCGAATTACTCTTCCCCTACCCTTGGCTGCTGGTCATCGCGCTGGCCCTGGCCAGTTTTGCCCTGACCATGCTCGGGGCGCTGGGTGAACGGTACGGGGCGATTGCCTCGGCCACGTTGATTCTGGCCGTGTACACCATGATCGGCGTGGACCAGCGCGGTGGCGAAGTCACCGACTTCTGGCACGAACCGCTGTTGCTGGTGGCCGGTGCGGCCTGGTACGGGCTGCTCTCGGTGCTGTGGCAGGCGCTGTTTTCCAACCAGCCGGTGCAGCAAAGCCTGGCGCGGCTGTTTTGGGAACTGGGCCTGTACCTCAAGCTCAAGTCGGCGCTATTCGAACCGGTGCGCAAGCTGGATGTAGAAGCAGGCCGCCTGGAGCTGGCCCGGCAAAACGGCCGTGTAGTGGCCGCGCTCAACACCGCCAAAGAGATTATTTTGCACCGGGTTGGCAACTCGCGGCCGGGCTCGAAAATCAGCCGTTACCTCAAGCTGTACTTCCTCGCGCAAGACATTCACGAACGCGCCAGTTCATCGCACTACCCGTACAACGCACTCGCCGACGCGTTCTTCCACAGTGACGTGATGTTCCGTTGCCAACGCCTGCTGCGCCAACAAGGCGTGGCCTGCCAGCGCCTGTCGGAGTCGATCAAGCTACGCCAGCCGTTTGTCTATGACGACAGTTTTGCCGAGGCCTTGGGCGACTTGCACGCCTCCCTCGAACACTTGCGCATCCAGAGCAATCCGGCCTGGCGCGGGCTGCTGCGCTCACTGCGCGCGCTGGCGGCCAACCTCGGCACGCTGGACCGTTTGCTCAGCGATGCGAGCAACCCCGACGCCCTGGCCGATGCCACCGACAGCAGCCTGTTGGACCGTTCGCCGCGCAACCTCAAGGACGTGTGGTCGCGCCTGCGTCAGCACCTCACACCGACGTCGCTGATCTTTCGCCATGCCCTGCGCCTGCCTTTGGCACTGAGCATCGGCTTTGGCATGGTGCACTGGATTCACCCAAGCCAGGGCTACTGGATCATCCTCACCACGCTGTTTGTCTGCCAGCCAAGCTACGGCGCGACACGGCGCAAGTTCAGCCAGCGGATCATCGGCACGGCCATTGGCCTGGCGGTGGGCTGGGCGCTGTTCGACCTGTTCCCCAACCCCATCATTCAGTCGCTGTTTGCGGTGGTGGCCGGGGTGGTGTTCTTTACCAACCGCACCACGCGTTACACCTTGAGCACGGCTGCCATTACCTTGATGGTTCTGTTCTGCTTCAACCAGGTGGGCGACGGTTACGGGCTGTTCTTGCCACGGCTGTTCGATACCCTGGTGGGCAGCGTGATTGCGGCGGCAGCGGTGTTCCTGTTCTTGCCGGACTGGCAGGGCCGTCGGCTCAATCAGGCGCTGGCCAATACCTTGAGCTGCAACAGCCAGTACCTGCGCCAGATCCTCCAGCAATACGCCCAGGGCAAAAGCGACGACCTGGCCTATCGTCTGGCCCGGCGTAACGCCCACAACGCCGATGCGGCGCTGTCGACCACGCTGGCCAACATGCTGATGGAGCCGGGGCATTTCCGTAAGGACGCCGACATGGGCTTCCGCTTTTTGGTGCTCTCGCACACCTTGCTCAGTTACTTGTCGGGGCTGGGCGCGCATCGCGGCACTGAGCTGCCGGCAGAGCTGCGCGAGCAGTTGATCGAAGGCGCCGGGCGGCGGATTGCCGACAGCATCGACCAGATTGCCCAAGGCTTGAGCGCCAAGCTGCCGGTGCCGGTGCAAAGCGACGAGGAAGAAACCCTGGCCAATGAGCTGGAGCAGATGCCGGATGACATTGATGAGAACCTGCGGCTGGTGCAAACCCAGTTGGCGCTGATCTGCCGTCAACTCGGCCCATTGCGCACCCTGGCTGCACATTTGGTCAAAGCTCCGTAGGATTTATCGCAGCTTGGCGCCAGTCAGTATCACGCCTACTATCGGGCCATCGTTTCGATAACAAGGACAACACCGTGACCACTGACTGGCTCTGCAAACACCACGACGATCTGGGCAAAGAACAGCTCTACGCCATTCTGGAGCTGCGCTCGGAAGTCTTCGTCGTTGAACAAAAATGCGCGTATCAAGATGTCGACGGCCAAGACCTGTCGGGCGATACGCTGCACGTGATGGGCTGGCAAGACGACAAGCTGGTGGCCTACGCCCGCTTGCTCGACCCCGAATCCCAAGGCGGCGACGTGGTCATTGGCCGGGTGATCATTGCACCCCAAGGCCGCGGGCAAAAGCTTGGGCACCGCCTGCTGGAAGTGGCGCTGGAAAACATCGAAGAGTATTGGTCCGGGCAACCGATTTTCATGTCCGCGCAAGCGCACTTGCAGCCATTTTATGAGCAGCACGGGTTTCGGGCCGAAGGCGAGACGTACCTTGAAGATGACATCCCGCACATCGGCATGCGCCGTGCTTAAGGGTAACCGAGCACCTGCTTGATCTGCTCCAGGTGCTGGCCGACCCAGGCTTTGTCGATCGGCCCCCAGCTGTGAATCAGGTAGCGCCCGGCATGGTTGCGGGCGCCGTCCTGTTGTTCAAACTCACACACGATGTCCAGATCGGCCAGGGCGGCAATGGTGTCCTGGGCCGTACGGCGCGGCATGCCGGTGACATCGGTCAGCGCTGGCACACTGCTGGCGGTTTGGCTGTCGATCAACCAGGCCACGTACAAACGCCGGTAAAAACTGCTTTTGGTTTTACTGACTTCCATTCAGAACTCCCGTTATGTAGTACGCCACCTGTAGCCGCTGCCGCAGGCTGCGATAAGGGCCGCAGGCCCTTCGTTTGTTGTTCAAAAGCAGGGCCGCTGCGCAACCCATCGCAGCCTCGTGCCTCGACAGCGGCTACACGTTCGACAGCCCTATAAGTCGCGCCAGGTCAGGTACACCCGCAGGTCAAACTCCAGCTGGTGATAACCCGGCAGCATGTGTTCGCACAGTTTGTAGAACGCCTTGTTGTGGTCGGACTCTTTGAGGTGCGCCAGTTCGTGCACCACGATCATCTTCAAGAACTCTGGCGCAGCTTCCTTGAACAACGAGGCCACGCGCAGTTCTTTCTTGGCCTTGAGCTTGCCACCCTGCACCCGCGAAATAGTCGTGTGCAAGCCCAGCGCACGGTGGGTGAGGTCGAGGCGGTTATCAAACAGCACCTTGTCAAAGGACGGCGCGTTGCGCAGGTATTCCTGTTTGATCTCGTGCGCGTAGGCATACAAGGCCTTGTCGCTCTGCACCGCATGGCGCTGTGGATAACGCTCGTTCAGGTAGCTGCCCAATTGGTCGCGCTCGATCAATTGGCGCACTTGATCCTGCAACGATTGGGGGTATGCCTGAAGGTATTTGAGAACGGTCATGGGGCGCCAACGCACAGCGTAAAAGTTCGCCAGTGTAGCGAATCCAGCTTTTATGGCTACCTTGTCAGACGTTTACGTTGCCAAGAGGCGGACACTTCCGAGAAAGCGTGGGGACCGCAAGCGCTGCTTGCCGCATGGAAAGGCCGGGGGCTATCTTCTTGAGTCGCCGATGATCCCCGTGGAAGAGACATGAAAAAGACGACGCCCGACGGTCCTAAAGCAAAACGCATTCAGCGTGATGATCATCTGCACGATGATGCAACCCAAGACCTGCTCAAACGCCTGCGCGAAGACCCTCCCGTAGACCTGGAGACCTTGCAGCCGACACTAGCGCAAGGCATCAGCCCTGAGTCACCGTTTGCCGTGCTGGCAGATGTTCGCGCCCTGCAAGCTTTGCAGCACGTGTCGATCATGCTCAAGGGGGCAGAAGAGGTGTCGGATGAAATCACCGAAATGGCCAGCGGCATCGAGCGCGGGCTGGTGTGGTCGCTGGTGCACTCGGTCGAGATGGCCCGCTCACTGGTGGACGCCCTGCTCAAGGGCAACGGCATAGATCCCGAAAAAATACACCACACCTTGTAGGAGCGAGCTCGCCTCGCGATCTTATGATCGTTTAAAAGATCGCGAGACAAGCTCGCTCCTACAGATGAATCCGTGTGCCAGGCACAAAAAAGCCCGCATCGCTGCGGGCTTTTTCATGACGCTTAAGGCTTAGTTGACCTTGGCGTTCAGCTCACCTTTGAGGTAACGCTGGTACATGGCTTCCAGGGAGATCGGTTTGATCTTCGAGGCATTGCCAGCGGTGCCGAAGGCTTCGTAACGGGCGATGCACACATCGCGCATGGCCGTTACGGTAGCGCCGAAGAACTTGCGCGGGTCGAACTCGCTTGGGTTGGTTGCCATCAGGCGACGCATGGCGCCAGTCGAGGCCAGACGCAGGTCGGTGTCGATGTTGACCTTGCGCACGCCGTACTTGATGCCTTCAACGATTTCTTCAACCGGCACGCCGTAGGTTTCTTTGATGTCGCCGCCGTACTGGTTGATGATCGCCAGCCACTCTTGTGGCACCGAAGACGAACCGTGCATCACCAGGTGAGTGTTCGGGATGCGCTTGTGGATTTCTTTGATGCGGTCAATCGCCAACACGTCGCCGGTAGGTGGCTTGGTGAACTTGTAAGCGCCGTGGGAAGTACCGATGGCGATGGCCAGGGCGTCCACTTGGGTGCGTTTTACGAAGTCTGCAGCTTCTTCCGGGTCGGTCAGCATTTGGCTGTGATCCAGAACGCCTTCAGCGCCGATACCGTCTTCTTCGCCCGCCATGCCGGTTTCCAGGGAACCCAGGCAGCCCAGCTCACCTTCAACCGACACGCCGCAAGCGTGTGCCAGGGCAACGGTTTGCTGAGTCACGCGAACGTTGTAGTCGTAGTCGGTAGGGGTTTTGCCGTCTTCGCCCAGCGAGCCGTCCATCATGACCGAGCTGAAGCCCAGCTGGATGGAGCGCTGGCAGACGTCAGGGCTGGTGCCGTGGTCTTGGTGCATGCACACCGGGATATGCGGGAATTCTTCGATGGCCGCCAGAATCAGGTGACGCAGGAACGGCGCACCTGCGTACTTGCGCGCACCGGCCGAAGCCTGAACGATCACCGGGGAGTCAGTCTTGTCAGCGGCTTCCATGATCGCGCGCATCTGCTCAAGGTTGTTGACGTTGAAGGCTGGAACGCCGTAGCCGAATTCGGCGGCGTGGTCCAACATCTGGCGCATGCTGATAAGTGCCATTGTGTGTGTCTCTCCCGGACAAGGGTCGTTAATCGTGCAAGCCTGCCGTAGCGGCGGCTGCGATTCAAGTTATTGCAGATCGGGGGTTGGCCCCGGTGCTGCGAATTCGATGCGGCTGAAACGTTACAGCTCCAGCCCTGGCTGGTCGGCCCTATGTAGGAGCGAGCTTGCCTCGCGATCTCTTAAAAATTCAAAAGATCGCGAGGCAAGCTCGCTCCTACAGTATTAGCCTCAAGGGCACCCGCGCCCTTTTGAGGCTTGCGGGGTCTCGTATTTTTCCAGCGCTTCAGGCCCTGAGCGTTTATTGACCAGCGGCACGCTCTGCGCCTGCCAGTCGGCCTGGTAGCAACCACTCTCTTCGGGAGTGGCGGCCTCTGCCGGCGGCGGGGCCGAACCGGCGCAACCGGCCAAAAAGCCCGCAACTATCAACAGCGGTAACAACTTGACCATGTCCATGCTTCCTTTCAGGGCCTGAGTCATAGTCAGGCTTTGGCGCGGCTTTCCAGAATTTCAACAGCAGGCAGTACCTTGCCTTCAACGAACTCCAGGAAGGCACCGCCGCCTGTCGAGATGTACGAAATTTGATCAGCAATGCCGTATTTGTCGATGGCTGCCAAGGTGTCGCCACCGCCAGCAATCGAGAAGGCTTCGCTGTCAGCAATGGCCTGGGCCAACACTTTGGTGCCGTTGCCGAACTGGTCAAACTCGAACACGCCTACCGGACCGTTCCACAGAATGGTTTTGGACGATTTCAGCAGGTCAGCGAAGTGCGCTGCAGTTTGTGGACCAATGTCCAGGATCATGTCGTCAGCGGCCACGTCGCCGATCAGTTTGACGGTCGCTTCGGCTGTTTCTGCAAATTGCTTGGCAACCACGACGTCGGTTGGCAGCGGCACGTTGACCTTGGCCGCGATGGCGCGGGCAGTGTCCAGCAGGTCGGGTTCGTACAGCGATTTACCCACCGGGTGGCCGGCAGCGGCCAGGAAGGTGTTGGCAATGCCGCCGCCAACGATCAGCAGGTCGCAGATCTGGCTCAGGCTGTTCAGCACTTCGAGTTTGGTCGATACCTTGGAGCCGGCAACAATGGCCGCCATTGGCTTGGCCGGGGCGCCCAGGGCTTTGCCCAGCGCTTCCAGTTCAGCAGCCAGCAACGGGCCCGCAGCGGCAACCTTGGCGAACTTGGCAACGCCGTGGGTCGAGCCTTCAGCGCGGTGCGCTGTACCGAAAGCGTCCATCACGAACACGTCGCACAGGGCGGCGTATTGCTGGGCCAGTTCGTCAGCGTTTTTCTTTTCGCCCTTGTTGAAGCGCACGTTTTCGAACAACACGATGTCGCCCGCTTTAACGTCGACGCCGTTCAGGTAGTCGCTGACCAGCGGCACTTCGCGGCCCAGGGCTTTGCTCAGGTAGTCAGCGACTGGCTTGAGGCTGTTCTCGGCCGAGAACTCGCCTTCAGTCGGACGCCCCAGGTGCGAGCAGACCATAACCGCTGCGCCTTTTTCCAGGGCCAGCTTGATGGTCGGCAGCGAAGCAAGGATGCGCGCATCGCTGGCGACAACACCGTCCTTTACCGGGACGTTGAGGTCTTCGCGGATCAGTACGCGCTTACCTTGGAGATCGAGGTCGGTCATCTTCAACACGGTCATGGGTCGCAGTTCCTGAGTTTCTAATGTTAGAGAGCGGGTTTAGGGTGAGTGATGTGCAAATAGTGCTCAGCCACATCGATCATTCGATTGGCAAAACCCCATTCGTTGTCGAACCAGGCCAGCAGATTTACCAGCCGTGGGCCGGAAACGCGGGTCTGGCTGGCATCGACGATGGCCGAATGCGGGTCGTGGTTAAAATCGCAACTGGCGTGCGGCAACTCGGTGTACGCCAACAGGCCTTTGAGCGGGCCGCTGGTGGCCGCCTCGCGCAACACGCGGTTCACTTCGGTGGCGTCGGTGTCTCGCGCCGTGACCAGGGTAATGTCCAGACATGACACATTCAGGGTCGGTACACGTACGGCTTTGGCTTGAATCCGCCCGGCAAGTTCCGGCAATAAACGCTCAATGCCTTTGGCGAGGCCGGTGGACACCGGAATCACCGACTGAAACGCCGAGCGTGTACGACGCAGGTCTTCATGGTGGTAGGCATCAATCACCGGCTGGTCATTCATGGCCGAGTGGATCGTGGTAATCGATACGTACTCAAGGCCGAACGCTTCGTCGAGCAGGCGCAACAGCGGCACGCCGCAGTTGGTGGTGCACGAGGCGTTGGACACCAGGCGCTCGTCGCCGGTCAGGGTGTGCTGGTTGACGCCATACACGATGGTCGCGTCGACATCGGCTTCGCTGGCCATCGGCTGCGAGAACAGCACACGGGGTGCCCCGGCATCGAGAAAACGCTGGCCGTCAGCACGGGAGTGATAGACGCCGGAGCATTCCAGCACCAGATCAACGCCCAGCGCGGCCCAGTCGATACCTTCGGGGGTGGCACTGCGGAACACTTTCACGCAGTCGCCATTGATATGCAGGCAGTCGCCTTCGATCCGTATGTCGCCGGGGAACCGGCCATGGGTGGAGTCGAAGCGCGTCAAATATTCGAGGCTGGCCATATCGGCCAAATCATTCAGTGCAACAATTTCAAACCCGGCAGCCGCCCCTCGCTCAAACAACGCACGCAAGACGCAACGACCAATCCGGCCGTAGCCGTTGAGTGCAACTTTGTAAGGACGCAGTTGAGGCATGGGGTTCTCTTATCAGGGTGTAAACACAACGATCCCCCGCAGGAGCTGCCGCAGGCTGCGATCTTTTGATGTTTAAAAGATCGCAGCCTGCGGCAGCTCCTACGGGGGGATTGCTTAGTCTTCCAGCAGCTCTTCAGCCTGACCCAGGATGTTTTCCACGGTGAAGCCGAACTCTTCGAACAAGGCAGGCGCAGGCGCCGACTCGCCGTAGGTGGTCATGCCGATCACGCGGCCTTCCAGGCCCACGTACTTGTACCAGTAGTCTGCGTGGGACGCTTCGATCGCAATACGCGCGCTAACCTGCAGCGGCAGAACCGACTGCTTGTAGCCTGCATCTTGAGCTTCGTACACGCTGGTGCATGGGATCGACACCACACGGACCTTGCGGCCTTGCTCGGTCAGTTTCTCGTACGCCTGAACGGCCAGGCCGACTTCGGAACCGGCCGAGATCAGGATCAGCTCAGGCTCGCCTGCGCAGTCCTTGAGTACGTAACCACCGCGGTTGATGTTGGCGATCTGGCCAGCATCACGGGTTTGGTGGTTGAGGTTCTGACGCGAGAAGATCAACGCGGACGGGCCGTCGTTGCGCTCCAGGGCGTATTTCCAGGCCGCTGCAGATTCCACTGCGTCGGCTGGGCGCCAGGTGTCCAGGTTCGGCGTGGTACGCAGGCTGGTCAATTGCTCAACCGGCTGGTGCGTCGGGCCGTCTTCGCCCAGACCGATGGAGTCGTGGGTGAACACATAGATCACACGCTGCTTCATCAGGGCCGACATGCGGATGGCGTTGCGGGCGTATTCCATGAACATCAGGAAGGTCGCGCCGTAAGGCACCAGGCCGCCGTGCAGGGCAACGCCGTTCATGATGGCGCTCATGCCGAACTCACGTACGCCGTAGTACACGTAGTTGCCGCTGGCGTCTTCAGCGCTCACACCTTTGCAACCTTTCCACAGGGTCAGGTTGGAACCGGCCAGGTCAGCCGAGCCGCCCAGCAGTTCAGGCAGCAGCGGGCCAAAGGCGTTGAGGGTGTTTTGGCTGGCTTTACGGCTGGCGATGGTTTCGCCTTTGGCCGCGACTTCAGCGATGTAGGCGCTGGCCTTGGCATCGAATTCGGCAGGCAGCTTGCCGCTCAGGCGACGGGTCAGTTCGCTGGCCAGTTCCGGGAACTCGGCAGCGTAGGCGGCGAAGCGCTTGTCCCACTCGGACTCAACGGCAGCACCGGCTTGCTTGGCATCCCATTCGGCGTAGATATCGGCCGGAATTTCAAACGGGCCGTGGTTCCAGTTCAGCGCAGTGCGGGTCAGGGCGATTTCGTCGTTGCCCAGTGGAGCACCGTGGCAATCTTCTTTGCCTTGCTTGTTCGGCGAGCCAAAACCGATGGTGGTTTTGCAGCAGATCAGCGTTGGCTTGTCGCTTTTACGCGCGGTGTCGATGGCGGTTTTGATTTCTTCAGGGTCGTGACCGTCAACGTTGCGGATCACTTGCCAGTTGTAGGCTTCGAAACGCTTTGGCGTGTCGTCGGTGAACCAGCCTTCAACTTCGCCATCAATCGAGATGCCGTTGTCGTCGTAGAACGCGATCAGCTTGTTCAGGCCCAGGGTGCCGGCCAACGAGCCAACTTCGTGGGAAATGCCTTCCATCATGCAGCCATC
The DNA here is from genome assembly GCF_009600165.1 of Pseudomonas sp. FSL R10-0399. Taxonomy (NCBI): domain Bacteria; kingdom Pseudomonadati; phylum Pseudomonadota; class Gammaproteobacteria; order Pseudomonadales; family Pseudomonadaceae; genus Pseudomonas; species Pseudomonas sp. FSL R10-0399. Next base: position 15,077 of record NZ_WIWK01000076.1, on the reverse strand, counting down.
ACCCAGGAACACGTAGGTGTGGTGATCGACAACGTTGTGGCCAGGACGGTTGAACTGCGCGCCCATGACTTTTTCAGCCAGGGCAAAGCCCACGGCATTGGCCAGGCCCTGACCCAATGGGCCAGTGGTGGTTTCAACGCCCGGCGTGTAACCGAACTCCGGGTGGCCCGGGGTACGGCTGTGCAGTTGGCGGAAGTTTTTCAGATCGTCGATCGACAGGTCATAGCCGGTCAGGTGCAACAACGAGTAGATCAGCATCGAGCCGTGGCCGTTGGACAGCACGAAGCGGTCACGGTCAGCGAACGAAGGATTGCTCGGGTTGTGCTTCAGATAATCGCGCCACAGTACTTCGGCGATATCCGCCATACCCATAGGGGCACCTGGATGGCCGCTGTTGGCTTTTTGCACGGCATCCATGCTGAGTGCACGAATGGCGTTGGCACGCTCACGACGGCTGGGCATCGCTGTTCTCCTGGGTATTGAAAGTTAAATCGAAACGGAAAAAAGGTGAGCATTTTCCCTCACCCACCGCCTTCGGGGCAATGACAGATAGTCGCTTGAAGCGTTTTTCATGCGCTTAACCGTTCAACCTGTTGAAGATCGGACATTTCATTTCGTTATTGAGTGCAGGTCATCCGACCAACGAACCGGTTATCGATCAATATCAAAAAGTTTTGATATTGAACTTGCGAGGTGTGAGACGGGTAACTAGACTGCGCCCCCATGAACTTACGCGTGCCTTCTATCCGCCATGACGATTGCGACGAGCTCTCCGCCCTGTGCAAGGCCGGAGGTGACCCGCTGCGACTCAATGTGCTGCGCGCGTTGGCCAACGATTCATTTGGAGTGCTGGAACTGACGCACATATTTGCCACCGGCCAGTCAGGCATGAGCCACCACCTCAAGGTGTTGTCCCAGGCACAACTGGTGGCCACGCGTCGCGAAGGCAATGCCATTTTTTATCGTCGTGCCCTGCCCCACACCGAACTGCTGGGCGGCAAGTTGCATGCTGCATTGCTGGAGGAGGTCGACAACCTGACCCTGCCCGCCGACGTGCAAGCGCGCATCAGTGCCGTACATGGACAACGAGCAGCGGCCAGCCAGGACTTTTTCTCGCGTATCGCCGAGAAATTTCGAGCTCAACAGGACTTGATCGCTGGCGTGCCACAGTATCGGGACAGCGTGTTGACGCTGCTCGACAAACAGAGCTTCAGCCCAGCTGCCACGGCCCTTGAAGTCGGCCCCGGAGACGGCAGTTTCTTGCCCGACCTGGCCCAACGCTTCCAGCACGTCACGGCACTGGACAACAGCTCGGTAATGCTTGAGCTGGCCCGCCAGCTGTGTGAACGCGAGTCACTGAACAACGTCAGCCTGCTCCTGGCCGACGCGCTGCACGATGCGCACCTGCAGGCCGATTGCGTGGTGGTGAACATGGTCTTGCACCATTTCGCGGCACCGGCCGATGCACTCAGGCAACTGGCCACCTTGTTGAAACCTGGCGGTAGCCTGCTGGTAACAGAGTTGTGTAGCCATAATCAGGCGTGGGCCCGCGAGGCTTGCGGCGATCTGTGGCTAGGTTTTGAACAAGATGATCTGGCCCATTGGGCCACCGCTGCGGGACTCGTTCCCGGGGAAAGCCTCTATGTAGGCTTACGTAATGGTTTCCAGATTCAGGTCCGCCACTTTCAGCGGCCGGCTGGCGACACTCACCATCGGTAAATATTAGGAAACCGTCGAGATGAGCGAATACTCCCTTTTCACCTCCGAGTCCGTGTCTGAAGGGCATCCGGACAAAATCGCCGACCAGATTTCTGATGCGGTGCTGGACGCCATCATTGCTGAAGACAAGCACGCCCGTGTGGCCTGCGAAACTCTGGTGAAAACCGGCGTGGCAATCATTGCAGGCGAAGTCACAACTTCGGCCTGGGTTGACCTGGAACAGATCGTTCGTGACGTGATCACCGACATCGGCTACACCAGCTCCGACGTCGGTTTCGACGGCGCGACCTGCGGTGTCATGAACATCATCGGCAAGCAGTCCCCTGACATCAACCAGGGTGTTGACCGCGCCAAGCCTGAAGATCAGGGCGCCGGTGACCAGGGCCTGATGTTCGGCTACGCCAGCAACGAAACCGACGTGCTGATGCCAGCACCGATCACCTTCTCGCACCAACTGGTTCAGCGTCAGGCTGAAGCCCGTAAATCCGGCCTGCTGCCGTGGTTGCGCCCGGACGCCAAGTCCCAGGTCACCTGCCGTTACGAAAACGGTAAAGTGGTTGCCGTTGACGCCATCGTGCTGTCGACCCAGCACAACCCGGAAGTGTCGTACAGCGACCTGCGCGAAGGCGTGATGGAACTGATCGTCAAACACGTGCTGCCCGCTGAACTGCTGCACAAAGACACCCAGTTCCACATCAACCCGACAGGCCAGTTCATCATCGGTGGCCCGGTGGGCGACTGCGGCCTGACCGGCCGCAAGATCATCGTTGACACCTACGGCGGCATGGCCCGTCACGGCGGCGGCGCGTTCTCGGGTAAAGACCCGTCCAAGGTTGACCGTTCGGCGGCTTACGCCGGTCGTTACGTGGCCAAGAACATCGTGGCTGCCGGCCTGGCTGAGCGTTGCGAGATCCAGGTTTCCTACGCAATCGGCGTCGCTCAACCGACTTCGATTTCGCTGAACACCTTCGGTACCGGTAAAGTCTCTGACGACAAGATCATCAAGCTGGTGCGTGAAGTGTTCGACCTGCGTCCATACGCAATCACCACCATGCTCGACCTGCTGCACCCGATGTACCAGGAAACAGCCGCTTACGGTCACTTCGGCCGCACGCCGCAGACCAAAACCGTTGGCAACGATACCTTCACCACGTTCACGTGGGAGCGTACCGACCGCGCTGAAGAACTGCGCGCCGCCGCTGGTTTGTAAGTAAGCCAGAAGCCCCGGACAGGTCACTGTCCGGGGCTTTTTTGTGCCTCACAACATCTGCCCCTGTGGGAGCGGGCTTGCTCGCGATGGCATCGACGCAGTTTGTCTGACACACCGCGCTGCCTGAATCGCGAGCAAGCCCGCTCCCACAGAAACACCCGGCAATCTTCTGCCCAAGCGCCACGGCCATCCTCCACTAGCCTTAAGCGTTCACTCCGGGCAAGGACGCTCATGATGCTGGCCATACTCCGCGTTTTCAGTGGGCTTCTGCTCGCGTGTCTCAGTTTCAACACCCTCGCCAACCCCTGCGCCGACGAGCAAGCCCTGCGCCAACAACTTAAGGTGTGGGACGACAGTTACCACCGCTTGGGGGTTTCTCTGGTCAGCGATGCGGTGTACGACCAACTGCGCAGCCGCCTGGAACTCTGCCGTGCTGTGGATAACCCACTGCAAACGGCAAGCGGCCCGATGGCTCATCCCGTGGCGCAAACCGGGCTGGCCAAGCTGGCAGATGAACGCGCCGTTGAACGCTGGATCAAGGGTCGTCAGGACCTGTGGGTACAACCCAAAGTGGATGGCGTGGCCGTCACCCTGACCTACCAGCAAGGCCAATTACAGCACGTCATCAGCCGCGGCGACGGGCTTAGCGGGCAGAACTGGACGGCGGCTGCACAGGTGATCAGCGCCATCCCGCAACGCTTGCCACAGCCTGTGGACATGTTATTGCAAGGTGAACTCTATTGGCGGGTGCCCGGCCATGTTCAGGCCAAGGCGGGCAGCGTCAACGCGCGCAGCACCGTGGCCGGGTTGATGGCCCGCCATGCGCTGAGCCCTGAACAAGGCCAGGGCATTGGCCTGTTCGTATGGGATTGGCCCCAAGGCCCGCACGCACAAAGCGAGCGACTGGCCCGTTTGGCCGAACTGGGCTTTACCGACAGCCAAACCTACAGCCAGCCCATCGACCATCTGGACCACGCCCGGCACTGGCGCGAGCATTGGTTTAACACCCCGCTGCCGTTCGCCAGCGATGGTGTGGTGTTGCGCCAAAGTCAGCGCCCGGCCGCCGAGCGTTGGCAAGCCAAACCGCCCAACTGGGCCGCCGCGTGGAAATACCCGCACGCCCAGGCGCTGAGCGAAGTGCGCAAGGTTACGTTCAACATTGGCCGCACCGGGCGTATCACGCCCATGCTGGAACTGATCCCGGTGCGCCTTGATGACCGCACGATCAAACGCATTAGCGTGGGCTCGCTGCAACGCTGGCAAGATCTGGATATTCGCCCCGGCGACCACGTGGCCATCAGCCTGGCGGGCATGACCATTCCCCGGCTCGACAGCGTGGCCTTGCGCGCCAGTGAACGAGTTGAAGTCCTGGCGCCCCAGCCCAATAACTTCCATGCCTTGAGCTGCTGGTCGGCAACACCGGGCTGTGAACGTCAGTTTTTGGCGCGGCTCAATTGGCTCAGCAGCAAGAAGGGGTTGGCCATGCCGTTTGTCGGGCCCGGCACCTGGAATACGCTGATTCAAGCCGGTGAGGTCAATAACCTGCTCGATTGGTTGACCCTGGACGCCGCCCGGCTTGCTAACATTGGCGGCTTCGGCGAGCGCAGCAGCGAACGTTTGCTCGCCAGTGTGCACGCGGCGCGGCAACAACCGTTTGCTCGATGGGTAAAAGCCCTTGGCTTGCCGCCCACCGGCGATGCGCCGTTGGGGCAGTCATGGCAAGCGCTGGTCGCGCGCGATGAACAGGCCTGGCAGGCATATGCCGGGATAGGTGCCCAGCGTGCTGCGCAATTGACTGAATTTATGCGTGAGCCGAACGTACAGGCTTTAAGTGAACAGTTACGGGCTGCCGGAATTGCCGGTTTCGACTAGAAACTGCCCACAGCGTTACGCGAGGCGTATGCTGCGTCCGGGTTTTTGAATTGTGTTTATTGTCATTATTTTTGTCACGGAGCTTTTTATGAAACGTTTTTCACCGCTTGTTCTCTTGACTGTTTGCGGCCTGCTGGCCGCCCCTGTGATGGCTGCCGACCCTGCTCCAGAGCTGACCGGTTGCGCCGCTAAAAAACAAGCCATCACCCTGCAACTTGAACAGGCACGCGCCCACGGCAACAGCAACCAAGCGGCCGGCCTGGAAAAAGCCCTGAGCGAAGTGACGGCGAACTGCACCGACGCAGGCCTGCGCAAAGAGCGTGAAAACAAGGTGCTCGACGCCAAGCACGAAGTCAGCAAGCGCCAGGCCGACCTGGACAAAGCCATGAAAAAAGGCGACCCGGAAAAAATCGACAAGCGCAAAACCAAGCTCGCCGAGTCACGTAAAGAGCTGCAAGAAGCGCTGGATCAGCTGGACAAGTAATTCGCTGAACCACCCTGTAGAAGCGAGCTTGCCTCGCGATCTTTTAAACAATCAAAAGATCGCGAGGCAAGAGATTGTGCCCACTCAGTGATTCCTGAATGCCTTGTGGCACGCACTGCACGTGTCCTGAACCTTCTGCACCGCAGGCGTCAGGTGGCTGGCTGAGTACGGCTGCTGCTGGCTGGCGATCACCAGCGCTCCTGTCGCTGCTTCCAGCTCGCGGGCCAATGCTTCAAACCGTGCCTGTTGCTGCCAGACTGCGTCGGTGGCGCTGGTTTTATCGGAGTCCTTCACCTGCGGGAAATGCGCCCACGGCTGATACGCCAGCGCATCGAGCTGCATGGCGGCTTCAGCAAAGCGCGGACCGTTAAACGGTACCCGGCCCTTCAACATGCCGCTCAGCTCTTCACTGGTACTGAGCATTTGTTTGAAAATCGCTTTACGCTGACCCAGCGGTGAGTCCGGATCAATGCCGCCACACGCCGACAGCGTCAGGCAGGCCAGCAACACAATGCAACATTGTTTAAAAGTCATGGTGGCTTCACGTCACGAAAATCGGTCGCCAGTATCCTCGTGTCACTCGCAAAGACCAATACCCCTATTAAATATACGGGTTGCCTCGACGGTTATTTGACCTCGGCAACTCTTGAAGGAACCTCGCTGATGAGATCACTTTTCAAGCCGCTGGCGTGGGCGCTGCCGATTGTCATGCTGCTGGCCGGGTGCAATGGCACCGACAAAGACACCGCCAAACCGGTCCCGCATACCACCTACAGCAAGGCGGACTGGAGCGCGCTGCCGGAAGTGACCGGTGTTGACCTGCAAAACGGTTTCGCCTCATGGCGCAGCGCGTGCACACGGCTCAAGGCCGACCCTAACTGGGGCAGCCTGTGCAGCGCTGCCGCCAGCTTGCCGGCCAACCCGAGCGTGGCTGAAGTGAGCAGTTTTCTGCAAACCCACCTGGACGTGTACAGCTTGCGTTCGGCCGAAGGCAGCAGCGACGGCTTGATCACCGGCTACTACGAACCGGTCTACCCCGGCAGCCTGAAACAGACCACCGCGGCCCATGTGCCTATTTACGGCGTGCCGTCTGATTTGATCGTGGTGAACCTGGACAGCATCTACCCGGAACTCAAGGGCAAACGCCTGCGCGGTCGCCTTGAAGGGCGTGTGCTCAAACCGTACGACACCGCCGAAACCATCAACAACCAAGGCCTCAATGCGCCGGTACTGGCCTGGCTGACCGACCCGATGGACCTGCAATTTCTGCAAATTCAGGGGTCGGGCCGTGTGCAACTCGATAATGGCCGTCAACTGCGCATCGGCTATGCCGACCAAAACGGCCACCCGTACAAACCGATTGGCCGCTGGTTGGTGGAACAGGGCGAGCTGAAAAAAGAAGACGTCACCATGGGCAGCATTCACGCCTGGGCAGTGGCTCACCCTGAGCGCGTGCACGAACTGCTGGCCAGCAACCCGAGCTACGTGTTCTTCACGCAAAACCCTGACAGCAACGAAGGCCCGCGCGGCTCGTTGAACGTGCCGCTGACCGCAGGTTACAGCGTGGCAGTGGATCGCAGCGTCATCCCGCTGGGCAGCTTGCTGTGGTTGTCGACCACCCAGGCAGACGGCCAGCCGATCGTACGCCCGGTTGCCGCCCAAGACACGGGCGGCGCCATTGCCGGTGAAGTGCGCGCAGACTTCTTCGTCGGCACCGGCCCGGACGCCGGGAAAATCGCGGGCGACATGAAGCAGAAAGGCAACATCTGGCTGCTGTGGCCCAAAGGCGCAGCGTTGCCGCAATAACAACCAATGCCTCTGTGGACCTGCCGCACCGTCTTCGACGCCGCGCTGTCGCGCAGCAAACAGGCCACCGAGTATCTTCAGCATTCCCCAATCGGTTCCCTCTCCTTCGGGAGAGGGCTAGGGTGAGGGGGCTCTTAGATCAAGATCAAAATATCGCGAGGCAAGCTCGCTCCTACACGGCGGGGAGTCAGATAAGTCTTCTTCTCGGCCCGGAAAACTCCTGCAAATCCTCCCCCGCTTGTTCCTGCCCACCTCGCGGAATAGTCTCGACGCTCGCCCTATTTATCGAGACCTCACATGACTAACAAAGCGGTTATCGTCTTCAGTGGCGGGCAAGACTCGACGACGTGTCTGTTACAGGCGCTGCCTCTGTATGACGAAGTGCACTGCATTACCTTTGACTACGGCCAGCGTCACCGCGCGGAAATTGACGTTGCACGGGCGCTTTCCAAGCAACTGGGCGCCACTAAACACACCGTTCTGGATGCCTCTCTGCTCAATCAATTAACGGTCAGCAGCCTGACCCGCGAAGATATGGCCGTGCCCAACGCGTCAGCACCTGAAAACGGTTTACCGAGTACCTTCGTGCCCGGGCGCAATATTGTGTTTCTCACACTGGCGTCTATTTATGCCTACCAGGTGCAGGCCAACACCGTGATTACCGGCGTATGCGAAACAGACTTTTCAGGCTACCCGGACTGCCGTGACGCGTTCGTCAAATCACTGAACCAGGCCATCACCTTGGGCATGGCCTACGACGTACGCATCGAAACGCCGCTGATGTGGCTAAACAAAGCCGAAGTGTGGGCGCTGGCCGATGAATACCAGCAATTGGCCGTGATTCGTGACCAGACTCTGACCTGCTACAACGGCATCCAGGGCGCGGGCTGCACTCACTGCGCCGCCTGCAGCTTGCGGGCAAAAGGGTTGGCCGAGTACTTGAGCGACACAGCAGGTGTTCGCCAACGCTTGCAGGCAAAGCTGCAAAAAGCCGCATAGCGCCTTGCACGTCAGCCACTATCAACACGCTGGGCGTGTTGATAGTCAGCGAATCATTGCCGGGCGATTACCTGCTCTCCACCGTCATGTATTTGTTTAACAGCGCCCTCATGCCATACGCCGGGAACACGTTAAAAAATGCAAAGCTCACTTTGATAAGAATCTGGATAACGATCATGTCAAGGATGACACTGGTTTCCATAACGCCATAAAACGCCAGAAAGCAAAAAAGAAAACTGTCAATAATGACCGCGATAAAGGTGCTCAGGAACACCCGGAGAAACAAGAACCTCGAATTCGTCAATTCTTTAATCTTGCACAGCAAGTAGGTATTGACGTACTCCGATACCAAAAATGAAATTAACGACGCGATCAGCACTGAAGACAGGTGACCAATCACCTGGTTATAGGGCGCATCCAGTTTCCAGTCAGACAGCCCTGGCAGGTAAGTCGTTACGCTGAGCATGGCAATAATGAGTGCATTACTCACAAAGGCAAAAAATATGGCCCTTCTTGCAAGCCTGAGGCCATAAGACTCGTTGAGTACATCCACAATAAGAAAGGTCAACGGGTATAAAAAAGCCCCCGGTGTTACCACAATGCCCGGCCACTCCAGAAAAATTGGTTTGGTGGCCGCAATACTGGTGAATATGTAGAGGGTAAATAACAGCAGGTTCAAAACAACATAGATCATCCATGAACGTTCGTGACGGTCTTTGAAGTCGTAGGCGGTCACAGAGCCCTCTTGCGAATAAAGCTTTTTATGAATTGTCTTGACCTCGACCGGATTAAAATTATCCATTACCTCGCTGCTTATTAGCTCAGACAGTTTAACTTTGATAACTTTACCGGTTGCCACCACCATGACAATGACCCGGCTTTTATGATTATCGAAGCCGAGCAGTTTGTACCTAGAGTTATCCGCTTCGCACTTACAGGTCATTGAAGCGCTCCTCGACGATATACCCGATCACACATAGCCCACTCGATTCAACCGACTGACCGTCCACGATACTGAGCCGCAAAGTGCCCGTGTCGTATGCCAAGTGGTCGCCAACCTTGTTCACACAGCCCTTGTGAACGATCAAGACATCACCGGCCCCATAAGATGCATAACGTCGATATTCCAAAATAACAGCCACCATGTTATGAGCCGAACCGAAATAGTAAGTGAGTGGAAAACGCGTCACCAATTCACCAATTGGCTTATCAAGACAACTGATTAATTGCCCTTCTTTTAGAACAGGTACAGCCGCCGGATTCATGTTCCCTTCGATTGAAGCACTCCGCTCCAGCGTTTCTTTTTCTTCAAAATCTATTCGTTCTATTTCTTCGTAAGACACGCCAAAAAAATTAGATATCTTGCGCACAGTGGAGTGCTGAACATTAGATACCTTACCTTCTAAAATATTGTAGATCGTGGTTCGTGTCAGGCCACTGGCAACACACAGTGATACCTGACTTTCTCCGCGACTCTTGATCAAATAGCGAATATTACTTTTTAAATTTTTATTCTTTTCTTTTCGATGCATCTTGCCCCCTCACACTGTACACGCCGAGCCTACGACTTACCTTCAACGCTTGAGACGGACTCATAGTGCAAATGTTTCGCCCATAAAACCAGCAAGGAAAACAAGACAAAAAATTTCATCTCACACGCAGTCTTTTTATCACGAATGAACTATCCGCCTAGCATGTAGGCAACTTGCACAGCCATAGCGTTAAAAAACACGGCGAATTATCTGCACATATTTTTATTATTGATTACTTGAGATTAACCATTACTTTGGACACGTGTTAACTTTTATGAAAAGCACGTTTAATACTTATTGCACGCAGAACTGACACTCACCCAATAGCCATCCTCCCTACGCTTGGGGTTTCCCGTGAAAAAAACATCTCCGGCTTCAATCGACTTTGTGCCAGAAGGCTCTGCAATTGACACGCTTGTGCTGGACCGCGCAGCCGCTGATCGGGCACTCGATTTCTATCTGCCCGATACGTCAATGCTCGATGTATCACCATCAGCCATTACAACACTCAAGGACAGCGCCAACCTTCAAGCCGCCTTGAGCTGTGCGTCTGATTTGCTGCGTTGCGCAGCGCGATCGGCCAATGAAGTCAGCAATGCGCTAAACGGAGTACAACGTGAACACGCGTTACTGATCATCAACAGGGTCGAAAAAGCCAGACACTACATTGAAAATTCTCTGGCCGGGCTGACAGCTTCGTGGGAAATGATCCCGGGACAACCCGATTGGCAGGCAACTGAGTGACTGACAGGGGGCGCTGGTTCGCCCCCGGCAGGACACACGCAAGTTACATCGACACAAAAAAGAAGCTGACAATCAGCCCCATGCCGACAAACCAGACAATCGAGCGCAACAGCGCCCAGTCGGCCAGGTAGCAGATGATGTACAGCAGGCGGCTGGTGATGAATAGCACCGCCAGCACATCGATGGTCACTGGTTGGGCGTTGCCCACGATGTCGGCAATGATCACCGCCGCCGCAAAGGCCGGGGTCACTTCAAAGCTGTTGAGCTGCGCGTTGTGGGCGCGTTTGGCAGACCCTTCTAGGGTGGCGAGAAACGCGCGCGGGTCATGGTTTTGTCGGGGGCCGAACTTGCCTTGGCTGAACTTGGCAATGCCGGTACAGACGTACGGCAAACACAGGGCAATCAGTACACACCAGAAGGCAACGGTCATGGGACTTTCCTTTTTAGAGTTTCATCACGAGCATGCCGATCAGCACCCGTCTACAGGCTAAGAGCCTCGGGCGGCCAAAAGGTTCTTGGCGCTGCTGGCGCTCGCTTGGTTGTAACAGCCGCGGTCTAAACTTCCAGCGATCTTTTGCGCGTTGCGTGGGTCCAAACAAACCACCGCCACCTGCACCAACGCCTACGCTTGACCCAGGGTGCGCCGGGTAAAGATGTGTCCCTGAGCGCTGCGATTACATCAAACACATAGTCCGACCCGTTCGGGCTTCCATTCACTCACGCCACCACAGGATCCCGGATGCTTGAGCTTGTTGCTGCGTTTATCTGCCTGACTTCACTACTCACGTATGTGAATTACCGTTTTATCGGCCTGCCGCCAACGATTGGCGTCATGGTCACCGCCCTTATGTTTTCGCTGCTGTTGCAGGGTTTGAGCTTTCTCGGTTATCCGGGGCTCGAAGACCGTGTGCAAGAGCTGATCGGCCAGATCGACTTCAGCGATTTGCTGATGAACTGGATGCTGTCGTTCTTGCTGTTTGCCGGTGCCTTGCACGTTAACTTCAATGACGTGCGCAGTTATCGCTGGCCCATTGGCCTGCTGGCCACCTTCGGTGTACTGATCGCGACCACGGTCATCGGCAGCCTCGCTTATTACATTTTCGAGCTGTTCGGCTGGCATATCAGCTTCCTGTATTGCTTGCTGTTTGGTGCGCTGATTTCACCGACCGACCCGATCGCCGTACTCGGTGTGTTGCGTACGGCCAACGCATCCAAGCCGCTGAAAACCACCATTGTGGGCGAGTCGTTATTCAATGACGGCACCGCGGTCGTGGTGTTCACCGTGTTGCTCGGCATCGTGCAACTGGGCGAAACCCCGAGCCTGAGCGCGACCGCCATGCTGTTCGCCCACGAAGCCATTGGCGGCGTGGTGTTTGGTGGCCTGATCGGGTACCTGGTGTACCTGATGATCAAAAGCATCGAGCAGTATCAGATTGAGGTGATGCTGACCCTGGCGCTGGTGATCGGCGGCTCGGCCATGGCCAGTGAGCTGCACGTGTCTGCGCCGATTGCGATGGTGGTGGCCGGTTTGATCATCGGTAACCTGGGCCGCAACAAAGCCATGAACGACATGACCCGCCGCTACATGGACGGCTTTTGGGAGCTGCTCGATGACATGCTCAACGCGCTGTTGTTTGCGTTGATCGGTATGGAGCTGTTGCTGCTGCCATTCTCGTGGCTGCATTTGCTGGCGGCCGGCGTATTGGCCCTGGCGATTCTGCTCTCGCGCCTGCTCACCGTGGCCCCGGCCATTGTGCTGCTGCGTCGCTGGCGCACCGTGCCGCGTGGCACCATCCGCATTCTCACTTGGGGTGGCCTGCGTGGCGGTGTATCGGTGGCCCTGGCCCTGGCGTTGCCGTTGGGCCCGGAGCGCGACTTGATCCTGAGTATCACCTACATCGTGGTGCTGTCTTCGATCCTGCTTCAAGGTCTGACCATCGGCAAACTGGTCAGCCACGTCACCAAAGATGCGCCAGCACCTGCTGAATCCGAACACGCGCATTAAGCCTCAAAGCCCCCGCTCTACCGGCCCGGGCTGCGATTGTTGATCGCCAACAATCGCGGCCCGGCGCTCATTTCGTCCTGTTCCCGGCGTTTCCCGTCAGCTTGGCTACACTCCTTTCAAAATGTAAAAAAGTACGTCACGAAAGGAGAAAGTGATGAGTTCGTCTGCTGCCTATGCACCACCCCGGCGCCATCTCGGCGCTTACATCGTGATCATCACCGCGTTGATTGCTTTGTGTATCACTGCGTGGAGGTTCTTTACGCCGTTATCCGGGATAACCGATTCCGGTGGCGCGATGGTCGCCATGCTGGCCGAGTTTGTGCTGTTTATCCTGGGCCTGTTACTGATCAAGACAGAGGCCGGAGGGGCCAGGGCTTTCTTCCTGTTCCTGGCTTGGGTAGGTGTTATCGGGACGTTTTTTGCCGCCTTGTTGCTACATGGCTGGTGGACTGCCGCCGTGCTGGTTGTGTGCGCTGTAGGTGTCCTCATTGAAACGTTTGGCAGCAAGCCAACAAGGAGCGCGTGAGATGAGCACAATGAAAAAGAACCTTTTGGCAGCACCTGCCCTTTGTATGCTTGCGGGCATTTCTACAGCCCATGCAGACACCACCTACGTGGTTCCGCCGCCTCTTCTGGCGCAGTCCAGCGTCTCTGCTGAAGACGCCAAACTGCCGATTCCGACCGGTAAAGAGTGGGACACCTTCCACGGCCAGCTCAGCTCGCAGAAGTACTCGCCGCTGACGCAAATCAACAAGGACAACGTCGGGCAGTTGAAGAAGGTATGGCAGTATTTCACCGGGGACATGTCTGACGGCACCGGTAAAACCCCGGCCACCGTCTGGTCCGCCACGCCTATCTTCGCCAACGACACGCTGTACGTGGGCACGCCGTTCTACCGCATCATTGCCCTTGAGCCCGAGACCGGCAAAGAGAAGTGGGTGTATGACACCAAGTCCGCATTGGTGGCCGAAACCCAGCCCGCGCTGAAGTCCCGTGGTGTGTCCTATTGGCAGGAAAAAGACCCGCAAGCGGGTGTTGCCTGTCAGAAGATGGTGTACCTGGGCAACATGACCGCGCAGTTGTACGCCGTCGATGCTGACACCGGCAAACCGTGCGAAAACTTCGGCAAAAATGGCGTTGTGGACGTTAACCAGTGGAACAAGCAGAACAACAAATGGCCGTTGTCGCAGTTGCAACCGCCTACCGTGATCGGCGACAAGCTGATCGTGGGCTGGGCCGGTAAAGACTGGGAATACGAAGTCGAATCGCCAGGCTCGCTGTTTGCCCTGAACGCCCGCACTGGCGAGCTGGAGTGGGAATTCAAACCGATCCCTGAAGAAGAAGCCGGCAAAACCGGTACCGCCAACATCTGGACCGCCATGTCCTATGACCCGGCGCTGGGGTTGCTGTACATCCCCGTGTCTTCGCCGTCGCCCAACTACTGGGGCGGCAACCGCACCAACCCGATTCCGCTGGGTACTTCAACCACGGCACTGGATATCAACACGGGTAAAGTCGTGTGGTCGCGTCAGTGGGTTCACCACGATATCTGGGACTACGACATCAACTCTGCGCCGACGCTGATGGACATCACCGTGAATGGCAAACCTGTGGCGGCGCTGGTACAAGCGACCAAAATGGGCTTCCTGTTTACCGTGGACCGTCGCACCGGTGAAGACGTATGGCCGATTGAAGAACGTCCGGTGCCTAAAGGCGAAGCCAAGGGTGAAGTCTACTCACCGACCCAACCGTTCCCGACCAAGCCTGCACCGCTGCTGGACCAGTCGAAAAAACCGGCCATCTGGAAAATCGCTGACATTGTCGGCTTTGGCCAGTGCAGCAAGATGTGGGACGGCCTGGAATACAACGGCATGTACTCGCCGCCCGGCCTCAAAGGCAATGGCGTGCTGGCCTACCCGGACAGCGCCGGTGGTGTGCAGTGGGGTGGCGTAGCGTTCGACCCGGTCAGCCAGGTCGCCATCGTCAACACCTCGCACATCGTGCAGATGATCAAGCTGTGGGATCGCGAGGCCTACGACAAACAGCCTAAAGAATCCGGTAACGAAAACGGCTTCTACCCACAAATCGGCGCGCCTTACGGCATGTCGTTGGTCAACGCGCAGAACTGGGCCGGCATGCCGTGCTGGGCTCCGCCGTTCGGTGAACTGGTGGCGATCAACATGCAGACCGGTGACGTGAAATGGCGTCGTCCGATGGGGGCTGTTCAACAGTGGGGCTGGTACATGCCGCCAGACATGGGTTCGCCAACCATTGGTGGCCCGGCGGTGACAGCCGGTGGCGTGGTGTTCATTGGCGCCTCGATGGACGCCAAGGTACGCGCCTACGCACTGGATGACGGCAAAGAACTGTGGTCTGACATCGTCATGGCCCCTGCCGTCGCCAACCCTGCGGTGTACGAATACAAAGGCAAGCAATACGTGGCTTTTGTCGCAGGCGGCAACTCGATCATGAAAGATCAAGTGGGCGACCAAGTGGTGGTGTACGCGCTGCCGAAGTAAACGCGAAGCCCTCACAGGGTCTATGACCCTGTGAGGCACCTCGTAGCAGCTGTCGAGTCTGCGAGACTGCGTCAGATTGCGAAGCGATCGTAAACCCACAAAACCCGATTTAACTGAAGAACCTCGATAACCCGTTTACGACGGCTGCGCCGCCGGACGTAGCCTCGCAAAGCTCGTCAACTGCTAC
>NZ_WIWK01000075.1:0-31713 GCF_009600165.1 Pseudomonas sp. FSL R10-0399 | reverse complement strand
CCGACACGGCTGTCGGCGGACTCTTCTTCCAGGGCGGTGTGCTGCTGCCCGCTGTGGTGGATGTGCACGGCGCGCCAACCGATATTCATGTCTTCACGCGGGTGGCCGACCAGATCAAAGGCCAAACCCGGCACCAGCCGTGCATCATCACCCGTCACTTCAACCGTGCGCGCATCGCTGCGCAAGGCCAGCAGGCGGGTGCGGGTGAAGGGTTTACCGGCGTTGTCATGTTTGTAACGACCGGGGTAGTCGTAGCGTTCATAGCCGCTGGATTGATGGTCCAGATGCATCGCCTGTTCTTGTTGTTCCAGGTTGTAACGAGGGTGGGTGAAGGTGTAATCGCGCTGGGTCTGCTCGCTGCTCCGTACCTGTTCGCGGTAGGTAAAACTGTGCAGTGCCGGTTGCGCGGGATCGCCGCCGGGGTTGGGCGCGTACACCAACGGCTCATCCTGCAAAATGCCGAAGGTGGCAATGTGGTCAGCCAGGATCAACGAATGCCCGGCTTCACTGTGCTGGAAGATCGACAGCAGGCCTTCTTCGGCGGCCAGGCGCTGATAAAACGCCAGGTCCAGCTCGCCAGCCTGAACGCAGAACTCACGTGTTTGATGGGGTTCAGTCAGGCGTTGGGTACACGCGCCCCAGTGGCGATCCTTGAACAACTGCTGGAGGATCTGCGGCACGCTGCGCTGCTGGAAAATCCGCCAGTCCGATTGCAGGTTGGCGCGGGCCAGCTCGGGCTCGATGCGGGCGCGATACCAGGTGCGACGAAAGCCGGTCTTGCCTTGCTCGAACTGGCTGATCAGGCCGTGTACGTACCGCACGGGCATACCGCCCTGAAAGAGGGTCAGTGTGGCGGGTTTGTCCAGCAGGGTGGCGAAGTCGGCATTGGCGGATTCACTGATCAATTCAACGTTTAAACAGAAAAGTTCAGAGATGCCTTCGCTCAGTTCAAATGACACCACATCAAAGGCAATGTCGGCTGTTGAACTGAATGTAAACCGCACATCCTGTGAAGAGGGCATGATGACTCCCGCAAATTAAGTGCGTGGGCAGGTTTGAATAATGAATATTCGGGCATGTAAGTGCCCACGGTTAAATAAACGTGCAAGTGTTTGTAGGTACGCCTGTTAGGCTTGAATCACCTGTTTATGCGTCAGGTCTGTTATTTATAAATAAACACCCATTAACACGTTTAAATATTGGCTTGTTGGCCAGTTTGAACAGGCCAGGTGAATGCGGTATCGCGGGCAATATTGACCATGTGTAAAAGGTGAAAAGACTGGTTGCTGGCGTATAGCGCCATAAAGTGCGACAGGACACTGCCGAAGACTTGTAAATCGCCCTCGCCACTGAAGGCTGCCGGATCGACATAGAGCGTGGTTTGGCTGCCCCGCATCGGGATGCCCTTGAACACATAGTCTATGGGCTGGTTGCTGACCTTTTTGATGCCGTTCAAGCGGTGCTGGGTGGCCCGCTGATGCTGCAGGTCATGGGGGGCGATGAAGTCGTAGACCTGCAACACGGCCTTCAACGCGGCGGGTGAGGTGAGGGACAGTCGGTTCAGCGAAAGGTTGGAGATCAGCGCCCAATGCGTTTCACCGTCAAACACGGGCGGGTATTGAGGTGTCGGCCGGGTCAGGTTGCGGTAAGTGGCAAAGGCCGGTGTTGTTTGGGTCACCAGGCAGATATCGCCGATTTCCAGTTGCTGGGGCACGTCATTGTTGGTGCAGGTCAAGGCAATATTGAGTTCTTCGCGCTGGCCCAGGTAAGGGCGCTGATTGCCATGTATCAGGCTGAGGGTATGCCTGGCCTGTTGCGTCAGCAGCTCGGGCTCAATCGCCAGGTTGTAATAGGCCGCTTCTTGTTCGCTGGCGGTTTCGACGCGATGGGCCAGCGACTGGTAAGGTTCGAAACGCCGCTCGGGCTGTAGTGACTCGGGGTCACGCTGACGGGCGCTCACCTGATCAACGCTGAAAATACTGTAAGCCTCCGGGCGCCGGGTGCGCGGGCGTACGATTTGATTAAGTTCTGCACCGTCCAGCAGGATTGGCTCGGCCGGGTGCTCAAACAGGTTGATGGCTGGGGTGCAGTACAGGCAGAACGTCTCGGGGCTGATCTCTACTGAAGCGGGCAGCGGTTTTGAAAAATGCAGCTCCAGGCGCACGGTTTCGCTGGTTTTTTCGGGCCAATGGCGCTTCAGGCCTTTGAGCGTGAATCCATGGAAACGCTCGGGAAAACAGAAATATTCCTGCAGCAGGCGATAGCCGTTCTGGTGTGGAGCAAAGCCAGGCAGCAGTGCGTCATCGGGTTCGAAGCCGGCAAAACTCAAGATATTTGGCGGCAAGCTGAGTTGATGATCACCGATGCCCAGGCTGATTCTCTTGAGGTGCTGTGAGAGCCATTGGTACAGCACCACCGCGTTGGCGCTATTGACGCCGAGGTGGAAATCCAGCCGGTCGCAGTTGATCTGGTTCCAGGGCTGTTGCGATAGAGCTTGCAGCTCAAGGTTGATAACGGACTTTTGCACGCTGTGGGAGACACTGGCGCTGCTGACCACCATCGGGTGCAGGTGCACGTCGGTACAGGTGCGGAAGGTACAGTTCACACCATTGACCGGCTTGGCATGCAACAGTGTGCCCTTGGGGATGATCTGCGAGCCGCTGAGCGCATGTTGCACCGGTTCAAAGCGCATGAGCGTGGTGCTGGGCAATGGTCGCAGAGCATTCGGGGCGACCATTTGCAGCAGCGGGTGAGTGAGTTCGGGCAGATCATCTTCAATCTTCATCGCCAGCTTGGCGGTCAAAAAAGCGAAGCCCTCCATCAAGCGCGCTACATCCGGGTCGCTGGCTCCCGGCCCCAGAAAAGGTGCCAACTGCGGGTTGTCCTCAGCAAACTCGCGCCCCAACTCCTGGAGGTCGCGAAGTTCTTTCGCAAAGCGATCTTTCAAGGACATGGCGATACCGATTAATAAAGGGTTGAGTTTGGGTGGTTAGTTGCAGGAAGTATTTGTAAGAAACTTCCTGCAACTAACAAGTGTGAGGTTTTATGAGTGGACAGTTTCAGGTTGAATAACTGTGCAGTGAGTACTTATCCCTACATGAAGTGAGTCTAGGCAGGGGGCTATGCAGTCACAACCATCTAGCAAAAATCAGGAGCGGACTTACCTGTGATGATGTTTTTGTCTGACGGTTAATTCCTACATAGGCATTGTTTGGGCGAAGGTACAGTTGGGCTAAAGGCGCGATTGCTCGTATGCCGCTGTCATGACTTGCCAGGTATGTGTATCCGCCGGAATCAAATGTTCGATGCGCAGAGACGTGACGGTGATGTCGAGCGGCATGCCGAAGGTGGTGAACGTGGACATAAAGTTCAGCTCGCCCTGCGGGTATTTAATGCGCGTCAACACCAGCGGGGGGAGTTCGCCGGGGCCTGTTTCAGGGGCGTCTGGTGCGGGCAGGCGCTCCAGTATTCTGGCCAGGGCGGGGTTGTCCAATGCCTCGCGGCTTGCCCGCTGCCAGGCAACATGGCGGATTTCGTCGGCATTGATCAAATGATCACCCAGCCCGCCGGGCTGTAGCAGGGTGACTAACAGGTTCAACCCATGTGCCGAATCACTCGGCAGGCCGACAAGGTCGAACAGCACTTGAGTGCTGGCATTGGCGGCCAGCACTTCCCAGTGGCTGCCCAGCACAATGGCCGGGGCCGGGTTGTTGGCATGCAAGACATGGGTGATGGCCTCGCGTACCGCCTCCATGGCGGGAGAGGCCAGCGGGGTGGCTTCATAGCGGGGCGCATAACCCGCCGCCAGAAAAACACTGTTGCACTGCTCAAGGGGCGCTTCGAGGGCCATCAATAAATGATGCAGCGTGGCGGGGCTCGGCTTGGCCCGCCCGGTTTCGATGCAACTTAGATGGCGCTGGGAAACCCCGGTGATCAGGGACAGCTCAAGCTGGCTCAAGCGGGCGTGGCGGCGAAGCTCACGCAACAGTGGGCCGGCGGTGATCGTGGGCGGGGTGCGCTGAATCGGTGGGCTGCTCATGGGCGAACTCTGGCAGTGCAAACGGGATTAGTCCATGACCTGGGAGGTCATTGCTGAGCAGGCAAAAGTATCACTAACGTGGGCCTCCCATCAGCCGTTGCAGTTTTCCAGGATGAAGACATGAAAAGACCGTATCTCGCCCTTGTCGCTTTACTGGGTTTCTCTGTGTACACGGCCTATACCCTGTGGTTGGCAGATCAGCCACTGATTGAGTTTGGCCTGGTACTGATGTCCAGCCCCGACACCGCTCAAGTGGTGATTGACCTCTATTTGATGGCGGCCCTGGCGTGCGTATGGATGTACCGGGATGCGCAACGGCAGGGCCGCTCTAAGGTCTCGCTGTTGCCTTACTTCATGCTGACGGCTGTATTCGTATCCATCGGCCCGTTGCTGTACATCGTGGTCAATGGTTTTAAAGACAGGGCGCAGCCATGAGCGGCGTGTTGAGTGTCTACGCGCTCTGCGTGGTGGTGCTGTGCGTGAAGATGTTTGCGCTTTCCTGCTATCAAGGCTTCTATCGCATCAAGTCCCTGGCCTTTACCAATCGTGAAGACGCAGGTTACTTCAACCGCCCGGTCAGCCCGAAGGAATTGCCGCAAGTCGCACGCGCCGCGAAAGCCTGGGCTAACGATCTGGAGAACATCCCTTTGTTCTTTGTATTGGGCGGTTTGTGTTGTGCATTGGAGACGTCGAGTGGTGCCACGATTTGGCTATTCTGCGTGTTCAGCGTGGCGCGCGTGTTGCACTCTGTGTGCTATCTGGCAGGGTGGCAGCCTTGGCGAACCGTCGCGTATGCCGTCGGCATTGTTTGCCTGTCGGGGCTTGGCGCAATGGTTGGACTTAGGGCGCTAGCGACGCTGTGAGGGGATTAATGACCTGCATGGGAGTTAACAGGCTATGAAAAAAATCATAAGAGTTGCCAATGTCGGCGATATCGACACCATTTTTGATATTCGAACCCGTGTTCGGGAAAACCATTTGTCACATGAGCAATTGGCAGACATCGGTGTGACGCCAGAGGCTATCCGCGAAGTCATTGCGAACGCACCTTGCATTTGGGTTGCCGAGGTCGATGGCACCCCCGTCGGTTTTTCCATGGCTGATCTGCAAGACGCGTGTGTGTTTGCCGCCTTCGTTCTGCCGGACTACGAGGGGCTCGGTATGGGTCGCCTGTTGATGGCGAAAGCGGAGGCTTTTCTGTTTGAGCAGCACTCCACGATATGGCTGGAAACCGCTGAAGCCAGCCGCGCCAATGGCTTTTATCGAGCACTTGGCTGGCAGCCTGTGAAGAATCTGCCCGAGGGTGATATCCGCTTTGAAAAGAGCATCCCAACCCTTCGTAGCAGTTGACGAGCACTGCGAGGCTACGTCTCAGGTTCAACTGACACACCGCAGAGCATGGTTTTACGACTGCTGCGCAGCCGGACGTAGCCTCGCAAAGCTCGTCAACTGCTACGGGTAGTTGTTCATCGGATCTGAGGCCGCGTTGTCAATTTGCCAAGTGGTTCAAGGTGTCGTCGATTGCTCTGCGTTCAGAGCGACGAAAACTTTTTTTTGTGATCTTGGGTCTCTAAAATGGCGACCTTGATTCGCTGATAGACATCGGTCTTTTGGAAACCTGAGGGGCAGCACCTGCTATGACTACTACTTCAAAACCTCTGATCGTTATCACGGGTGCGAGCTCCGGGATTGGCCTGGCAACCGCACGTCTGCTCTCGAGCGAAGGCCACCCATTGTTGCTGCTGGCCCGCCGACTGGAACCCATGCTGGCGCTGCAACTGCCCAATACGCTGGTCTTGTCGGTAGACGTGACCGACCGTGAGGCGGTGGTTAACGCGGTGAAACAGGCCGAAGAACAATTCGGCCCGGTGGATGCCATCGTCAACAATGCGGGCGTGATGCTGCTGGGCAGCATGAGCGAACAGGACCCGTCTCAATGGGACACGATGCTCGACGTCAACGTACGCGGCCTGCTCAACGGCGTACTGGCTGTGGCAAGCGGCATGGTTGCGCGCAAGCACGGCACCATCATCAACATCGGTTCAGTGGCCGGGCATAAAACCTTCCCGAATCATGCCGTCTATGTGGGCACCAAATTTGCGGTCCACGGGTTGTCCGAAAACCTGCGCGAAGAACTCTCACCAAGCAACGTGCGGGTCGTGACCATCGCGCCAGGTGCGGTAGAAACTGAGCTGCTGGGCCACACCACTGACGAAAGCATCAAGGACGGCTATCAAGAGTGGAAGCAAGGCATGGGCGGTGTTGTTCTGTCGCCGGAAGATGTCGCCAGAGCCATCAGCTACGCCTATTCACAGCCGCAAGGCGTGTGTATTCGCGAAATCGTCATTGCGCCAACCCGTCAGGAACCTTGAGTCCTGTTAACGTTTGCCAGCAAGCTGCGCCCATCGCCAAAGCGGTGGGTTGGGAGTGAACACCATGAGTGATCGCCAGATCATCGTTCCAGACACCATGAAATTGCTGGCTGAGCGCACCGGTTATGCGCCTGCGGTAAAAGTCGGCACAACGCTGTATTGCGCAGGTCAGGTCGGGCGCACGGCGGATTTAGTGGTGATAGAAGACCCCGAGCAACAGTTTCTGGCCGCCTGGGGAAACCTTCGCCAGGTGCTCGCAGCCGGTGGCTGTGGCTTTGAGGATGTGGTCGAAATGACCACCTATCACATCGACATGAACCAGCACATGCCGTTGTTCAGGCAGGTGAAAGACAGCCTGTTCCCCCGCAACACCTGCGCATGGACCTGTATTGGCGTCAGTGAACTGGCCAAGCCCGGTTTACTGGTGGAGATCAAGTGCATCGCCGTGCAGCGATCAGCGTCTGCGAGGGACTAAGCTCAGCGCTATCGCGCTAATCAGCGCAGCTTTCGTGGTGCCGTTCATGCTATAAACGGCGCCCAAAAAAAAAAGGAGCTGCAGGTTATGGATATCAAATGCTCGGTGTTTATCGCCGCCAGCGTAGACGGTTTTATCGCGCGGGAAGATGGCGATATTGAGTGGCTGCACTCGCCTGAGTATGAGTGCCCTGCGTTGAATGGCCTCAGCTACGAAGACTTTATGAGCAGCATCGATGCGTTGGTCATGGGGCGCAAAACCCTGGACAAGGTGCTGTCATTTCCTGAGTGGCCTTATGCGGATAAAGCAGTCATCGTGCTTTCCCGTCTAGGCGTGAGCCTGCCTGAACCCTTGCAAGGCAAGGTTGAAGTATTGGCAGGCGAGCCGGCCGATATCGTGGCGCAGTTGGCGGCTCGCGGTATGAAGCATCTGTACATCGACGGTGGGCAGACCGTTCAGGCTTTTCTTGCGGCAGGCCTGATCAATGAGCTCGTCATCACCCGCATTCCCGTGTTGCTGGGCCGGGGTATCCCCTTGTTTGGCCCGCTGGGCACCGAACAAAAATTACGCCTGATCGACTCGGCGATGTCCGATAACGGCTTTGTGCAAAGTCGCTATCAAGTGCTTTGAGTGGCTTTTAGCGTCAGCCCCCAAAACACCAGCGCTGCCAGACTGACGCTGGCGCCCAGCGCGCAAACGCCCGTCCACCCATACAGTGTGTAGAGGGTGGTCGAGGCGAGTGCGCCGAGGCCGCTGCCCACGGCATAAAACAGCATGTAGCAGCCAACCACCCGGCTGTGCGCACCCGTGCTGGTACTGAAAATCATGCTCTGATTGGTGACATGAATGGCTTGGGCGCCGAGGTCCAGCACCACCACGCCAAGGACCAGCCACAGGATGGACCAAGGGGTGAGCGCAAGCATCAGCCAGGCCAGTATCAGCAGCGCCAGTGATAAACCGGTGGTCCATTGACCCAGCCCTTTGTCCGCCAACACGCCTGCACGTGCCGCCGCCAAAGCACCGACCACACCGACCAGACCAAAGGTGCCGATGGTGGTATGCGAAAAGGAGTAGGGCGGGCTCGTCAGCAGAAAAACCAGCGCGCTCCAGAAGATGCTCAGCACCGCAAATATAAACAGCGCAAGCATGCCGCGGATTTGCAGGACGCGATCGTTTTTCAATAACGTGAACATTGAAAACACCAGCTTCGGGTAGGGCATGGGAGGCGTAGAAGGACGCTGCGAAACCAGCGATCTGCAGAGCGTAACCGCCAGCGCCACCATCACCAGCGCCGCGCCCAGATACACCCAGCGCCAACCGGCCATGTCCGCGATCAATCCGGCGGCCAGCCGTGACAGCAGCAGACCGATAACGACCCCGCCTTGAACTGTCCCCACTACGCGCCCGCGCTCTTGCGGCAAACAGGCCGTCGCGGCATAGGCAATCAGGCCTTGGGTCATGGCCGTGCCCATAAGACCGATGGCCAGCATGCTGACTAACATCACCGTCGGGGAGTGCGTCATGCCTACACAGAACAGTGCGCCGATCAGGGCGACAATCTGCATCAACATCAAGGAACGACGGTCCATCTGGTCGCCCAGCGGCACAATCAGCAGCAACGCGAGTACGCTGCCGACTTGAGTAGCAGTGATGACACCGCCAACCGCAGCCTGGCTAATGGCAAAATCGGCGGCCACTTGATCCAGTAACGGTTGGGCATAATAGACGTTAGCGACGCTCAACCCGCTCGCGCAGGCAAACAGCCCCACCAGGCTGCGCGGCATGGGCGTATTCGCGGGTCCAGGCGTCAAGGGGCGGGTGGACAGGCATTGATCAATGGACATAGTCGAACCTTTGGTTAATCCAGTCTCAAAAAAAGACCGATTTGATTCTAGATCTATCAGTCTTAAAATGAAACTGCTTTTTTGATTCGATCTGATGTCCGACACACACCAAGGAACCGGCATGAGCAAAACCCACAACCCTTCAGCGCAAACCTGCCCTGTAGCACGAACGGTCGACTTGATTGGAGATCGCTGGTCATTATTGATCGTGCGCGACGCCTTCGATGGCGTGCGCCGGTTTGGCGATTTTCAAAGTGGCCTGGGGGTGGCCCGCAGTGTTCTGACCCAGCGCCTCAAGGCGCTGGTTGAAGCGGATATTTTGCAGGTGCGCCCGGCATCCGATGGCACGTCGTATCAGGAGTACGTGCTGACAGCCAAGGGCGAGAGCCTGTTTACCTTGGTGGTGGCGCTGCGCCAATGGGGGGAGCAGCACCTGTTCGAGCCGCACGAAGCTCATTCACGACTGCTGGATACCGTGACACAGCAACCGCTGCCGCTCATGCAACCAGTGGCGGCGGACGGTCGGGTTATTGCTGCGGAGCAAACCCGGGTGGATAAAGAGGTGTTGCAAATGCGTTTTACCGCTTGATCGCCTGCGCCGCCTGGGCCAGGCGCTGTGTAGCGCTGCGGATTTCCTCCTGGTTGAGCGAGGCAAAGCCCAGGCGCAGGGCGTTTTCAGGGTGACCGTCGGGCGAAAACTGGCGAGCGTTGCGTATCACCAGATCCAGCTCCAGGGCTTTTTCAACCAGCAAGTTCACGTCGATTGAGTCAGCGAACCTCACCCACAGCGCCAGTCCTCCTTCCGGTTCCTGCACGGATATCTGCTCGGCAAACGCTTCCCGCAGGCAACTGAGCATCGTGTCCCGGCGCTGGCGGTATTCTCTGGAGACCCGGCGCAGATGCTTCTTCAGTTCGCCGTCGTTGATCAAGTCCGCCAGCATTCGCTGCATGACGGCATCGCCCTGGCCCAAGGTCACCGCGGCGGTATGCTCAAGGGCCTGGATGAGATTTGGCGGGGCAACGATGTAGCTGCAACGAAATGTGCTGCCCAACGATTTGGACAGCGAGCCGATGTAGATCACATGCCGTTGCGCGCTGTCGCTGGCCAGAGGCAAATAGGGGCGGCCGGCAAAGTGGTACTCATGGTCATAGTCTTCTTCGATGATGCAGAAATCATGCAGTCGGGCCAATTCCAGGAGTTGCTGACGACGCCCGGCACGCAGGCTGACGGTGGTAGGGAACTGGTGGTGAGGAGTGAGATAGACCATCCGCACGCTGTGCAGCCGGCACAAGTCTGCGAGCTGATCGATTCGGCAACCTTCGTCATCCAGGTCCACGGTGACCAATCGCGCGCCTAACTGACGGAAAATTTCCCAGGCCGGGGGGTAGCTCAGGCGTTCGACCACCACCACATCGCCGGGTTTTAGCATCACGCTGGCCGTCAGATACAGCGACATCTGTACGCCTTGGGTCAGGCAAATCTGCTGGGCGTCCACCGCCAGGCCGCGATTATGGCGCAGCATTTCGGCCAGGGCTTTGCGCAGGTACTGGCTGCTGCTCTCGCTGCCATGGCGCACGGTGTTGGTAGTGAAGCTGTTGCGCAAAGCGTTGCGGTAGTAACGGTGCAGCACTGCTTGGGGCAGCAAGCGATGGTCAGAGGCACCATTATCGAAAAACAGCGCCCCGGCCTGATGTTGCAACGCGATGACCTGCTCGCCCGGGTCGAAATAGATCGCGGCAGGGGTTGGCTTGAGCACCAGGGCAAATGATGTGGGTGCACTGGGGGCCGCAACCTTTCCTGGCGCCAGTTGCGTGCTGACGAACGTGCCGCGACGCTGAAGGCTGACCAACCAGCCTTTGGTCACTGCCTCTTCGTAGGCAAGGATCACCGTCTTGCGATTGACGTCCAGCAGACGGGCCATTTCCCGCGTGCCGGGCAACAACGTACCGGGGCGCAGACGGCCTTCGACAATCGCGCTCACTAACCCTTCGATGATCTTTCGGTATGACGCTTGCGGTTGCGCGCCATCGAGTTTGAGCAGCGGGCGCCATTTACGAAGCTGGACCATATAAATTATCCAAAACTGGAGGTTCTTGGGGTCCTAGTCTAACGCAACAATCGAACCTCAATTGCCCTGAGGTGTTTATGCAGAACCGCCATGTCGTAGAGTTGTTGCCCTCGGGCAAATCGTTTCAAGCCGCCGATCAATTACTCCTCGACGCCATGCTGGCCAGCGGTCTCTCGGTGCCGTTTTCTTGCAGGCGTGGTGCATGCGGGTCGTGCAAGGTCAAGGTGGTTTCAGGTCACTACCGCGCAAAGCAGCTCGCGCCAGACGCTCCAGCCCCTTGCTACCCGCTGGCGGCGGACGAGATGTTGCTGTGCCAGAGCCATGCCTGCAGTGACATGCGCCTGGAAATACCCGGTTGGTCGTTGGACGCGCCGGTGCGGGACGTCAGCTCACGGGTGATCAGCAAGCGGGCACTGAGCATGGATATTGTCGAACTGGTCTTGCTGCCCGCTCAGCCCCTTGAAGTACGCGCCGGCCAGTACGTCAGATTTCGCCTCGATGAGGGCGATAGCCGCTGTTTCTCCGTGGCCAATCTGCCTGCACAGGACCAGGGTCAGTGTGTGTTTCATATTCGTCAGGTCAGTGGTGGACTGTTTTCCGAGGGTATTCTGGCAGCCCTGCAAGTGGGCGATGTGCTCACCCTGGAAGGTCCTGTCGGCGCGTGCACCTGGCAGCATGAGGATGAGCGCCCGGTTGTGTTGTTCGCCACCGGGACCGGGTATGCCGGCATCAAGCCGATGCTGCTAACGGCGTTGGACCGTGATGCCGAAGTTACCTTGTATTGGGGTAATTCAGCGCCAGAAGACTTCTACGATACTGAGTTTCTGGAACAGGCCAGCCGCGCCCATCCACGTTTTAAGTGGCATCGGGTGCTGTCGACAGA
This sequence comes from Pseudomonas sp. FSL R10-0399, assembly GCF_009600165.1. Taxonomy (NCBI): domain Bacteria; kingdom Pseudomonadati; phylum Pseudomonadota; class Gammaproteobacteria; order Pseudomonadales; family Pseudomonadaceae; genus Pseudomonas; species Pseudomonas sp. FSL R10-0399. The sequence goes on along the minus strand of NZ_WIWK01000075.1, from coordinate 20,031 downwards.
CGCACGCGTACAGCAGGTCGCGCAGGCACAGCCGCACAACTGGGCCGATAGCCAAATCTATGCCTGTGGCAATAGCGCGATGATCAATCAGGTGCGTGAAACCTGCCTGGCTTCGGGTGTGCAGGCCCATCGTTTTGTCGCTGAAGCCTTCGTTGCCAGCGGTGTATTAGCGCCAGCTTCATCATTGAAGGCATTGGACCCGGTGCTGGAGAAAGTTGGCCCACGCTATTCGCTGGATGGCATGCTCGCAGCTCGTGCGCAAACGGTACGGGCATTGGCCGCCATCGCTGAGCAATTGAAAGTCGGCATGACCACCGCGCAAGCTCTTGATATGGCCAGTCAGACCTTGCAGAGCATGGGGGCATCCCACACCTGGCACCCGACCTATATACGTTTTGGCGACGACACCATCCGCACCCCGCGCCAAGGCATTGATCCACAGCGCAAGCTGCGCGCCACCGACATCGCGGTGGTCGACCTTGGCCCGGTGTGGGACGGCTATGAAGGTGATTATGGCGACACGTTTGTCTTCGGTGAGCACCGGCTGTATGAGGACTGCGTCAAGGCGCTGCACCAAGTGTTCGACGAAACCCGCGACGCCTGGCACCGCGGGCTAACCGGGCGCGAGCTGTATGATTTCGCAGAGAAAAGTGCCCATACCAAAGGCTGGCGCCTTGAACGCAACCTGGCCGGGCACCGCATTGCCGACTTCCCCCATGCCCTGTTCGGGCAGGACAAGCTGGCAGAGGTCGAGATCGTCCCGAGCGAAATGGTCTGGGTGCTGGAAATTCAGCTGTGTCACCCCACAGAACCGGTCGGGGCATTTTTTGAAGACATTCTTATTGGCGAGCAACGTAGTCGCTGACAAGGATCGCAGGCTGCAATGTGTGCCGCAGGACCGCCGCTCAGATGAGCGGCGAATCCCCAAGACCACAAGATCGCCAGCTCCTGCCTGTTTTTCGCATGTCAAAGGCTGTCGGGCTTCTTCTTGCTCCGTCGACAACGCTCCGAGCAGTAGCGCACATCTTCCCAGCAGCGAGCCCATTTTTTGCGCCAGGTAAACAGCAGCCCGCAGGTGGCGCAGGTTTTGACTGGCAGCTCACTTTTTTTCACAACGACTCACCGTTGTCCAAGGCAGTGAGCAACAACTGGCCGCGGTCCCACAGCGCTTGCTGTTTGGATTCAGGCATGCGGTCGAGGTTTTTGTAGATCATGCCCATGCGTTGATTGCCGCGCAGGCGGTCGCCGTGACGCATCAAAAAGTGCCAATAGAGCGCGTTGAACGGGCAGGCGTCGTCTGTGGTGCTTTCACTCACTTTGTAGGCGCAGCCACGGCAATAGTCAGACATGCGCTTGATGTATTGGCCGCTCGCGCAATAGGGTTTGGAACCCAGATAGCCGCCATCAGCGTGCATGACCATACCCAGCGTGTTGGGCAGTTCGACCCAGTCGAAGGCGTCCATATAGATCGCCAGATACCACTCGCAGATTGCATTTGGAGCGACCCCGGCGAGCAGGGCGAAATTGCCGGTGACCATCAGCCGTTGGATGTGGTGAGCGTAGGCGTGCTCAAGGCTCTGGTTGATGGCTTGGCGCATGCAGTTCATCTGCGTGTTGCCTGTCCAGTAGAACTCTGGCAGCGGCCTGGTATTGCCGAAGGCATTGCCATGGGCATAGTCAGGCATCTTTAGCCAGTACACGCCCCGCACATACTCACGCCAGCCGATCAATTGCCGAATAAAACCTTCGGCGGCGTTGAGCGCAATATTGCCGGCCCAGTATGCGGACTCCACATCGCTGCACAGCTGGCGAAGATCCAGCAAGCCAATATTCAGCGCCGCGCTGATACGGGCGTGGAACAGAAAGGGCTCATCGCTGGCCATGGCGTCTTGATAGTCGCCAAAAGCTGCCAAACCCCAATCGAGGAAGTAATCCCAAAGCGCCTGAGCTTCTGCGTGAGTCACCGGATAATCGAACGTGTCGAGGGCACCATAGTGATCCGAGAAGTGTTTTGCGACCAGCGCCAGCACCTCCTGGGTGATTGCATCCGGGGTGAAACGGGCGGGCGAAGGGGCCCTGACGCCCTTGGGCAATGCCTTGCGGTTTTCTGCATCAAAGTTCCAGGAGCCGCCAACCGGGCTGCCGTCACCGTTGAGCAACAACCGGCTCTTGCGACGCATCTCGCGGTAAAAGAACTCCATGCGCAGCTGCTTTTTACCCTGAGCCCAGCGAGAGAACTCGGCACGTGAGCACAGAAAGCGATCATCACAATGCCAATGTACAACCAGGCCGCAGTCCTTGATGGATTGCTCCAGGCGCCAGTCGCCGCATTCTGTCAGGTGAATTTCATGCGGTTGAAACTGTGCTTGCCAGCGGTGTAACTCACTGGGCACTGAACCGGTATTGTCCGGATCATCCAGCTTCACGTACTGCACTTTGATGCCCCTCTGCCGCAAGGCTTCAGCAAAGTGACGCATCGCGCTGAAAATCAGGGTGATTTTTTGTGGGTGGTGGGGAACATGGCTGGCTTCCTCCATCACCTCGACCAGCAGCACTGTATCGCGCTCTTTATCCAGCCCCTGCAGAGAGGCCAGGTCGAAGGATAACTGGTCGCCCAGGACCAGGCATAACCGGCCAGGCTTGGCGTTACGGTCCAATGGCGGTGTGGCTCTCATCTGCAGAATGCACTCAAGGATAGTGAGTGCGAATTCTTGTGCAAAACAAATAGTTTGTACAAGTTTATTGTGAAAGCATCCCTCACTCAGCCGACCGTGGCGTGACGGCGTTGCCTTTAAGATCAAAAGATCGCGAGGCAAGCTCGCTCCTACGGATTGTATTGATCGTCGTAGCAGTTGCCGAGCTTGGCGAGGCTACGTTCAGGAAGACTGAATGGGATATCTTGTCGATCCGCTCAACATGCCAAGGAAGCCAATGCTCAGTTCACTCATATCAAACGGTCAGCCTCAATCGTCTGCCCCATCAGATCTGATGGTCCCTTGGTGGAGCTTTACTAAAACAGTCCTGGCTGCGACGGCTCTGACGTTAGTACGTGACAGGCTGGTCAGCCTGGACGAGCCAATACTTGATCAGCCGTTCACATTACGCCAGCTACTGCGGCATGAGGCGGGCCTGGCTGATTATGGTGAACTTGTTGACTATCACACAGCCGTTAGCAACGGCGAACCAGCCTGGTCTGTTGATGAAATGATGCAACGCCTCGACGGTGCCCGACTTCGATACAGTCCCGGAACCGGTTGGCGGTATTCGAATGTGGGCTACTGGCATATCGGCAGGCTAATTGAGCGCCTGACGGGTCTGGCGCTTGATGACGCGGTGATGCAGCGGGCGCTTGCTCCTCTGGGTCTGTCAAACGTTCGCTTTGCCAAGTCACGATCAGACTTGCCAGCCTCCATTCCTGGAAGCGCCTCAACTTATGATCCCGCCTGGGTGTATCACGGTCTGTTGATCGGCCCTGTCTCGCAAGCGGCGCTATTTCTCGATCGGCTCTTGTGCACAGACCTCCTCCCCACAGCCTTGCTTCAGGGCATGCAGACAGCACGAGTAGTGGGCGGCGCGATTCCCGGACGACCCTGGATCACACCGGGCTATGGCCTGGGCGTAATGCAGGGAGCAATTGCGGGTGGATATACCCTGACAGGGCACACAGGCTGCGGGCCAGGCAGTGTCATCGCCGTTTACCGTATAAGCGACGGCGACACAACGGTGTGTTGCGCTACTTTTGAGCAAGGCGCCAGTCAGGGGGCTGTGGAAGCCTTTGTTGTTGAGCAGATGATGCAAGTTTTGCGGCCGGGGAGTTGAAGGCTTTCAAGTGTTTCAGGCGTCGATTTCACTATTCCTTCAATTAAACAATTGGATACTAGCCAATTGCCTTCTCTCTTGTCAGAATCCGCACCTTTTTCAGCGTCTTCAAGGATCGATCTCGATGAATTGGCCGGTAATCATGCACGTCTGCGAGGCGGCTTACCCGCTTGGGGTGGTGCAACGGGCGGCTTATAGTCTGGCGGATACATTGGCTATTGAAGTCTCTGTTGAGCCCGGTCAGATCAAGCTGTCGATTTTCCCGTCTCAAGATCAGCTCACCTTGCCCAGCGCACGCGTACGGCCGCTGGTGTTGCAGCATTTGAATGATTTTGCCCTGCGTAACCATATCAACCGCGAAACTGCCGGGTTGCGAGAGGTGCTGGCGCGTGCGGCATTGACTGGGTGCGGGCTGCCTCAATGACGCTGATCGCTTCTGATACCAGCAGTTATCGTCTGCTGCCATTTCGCTTTATGCGTATGCAGGCCGAAAGTGACCGGGATGTGTTGATCACCTCTGAAACGGGTGAGTACCTTTGGGTCTCTGACCCACAGCTCCAGGACCTCGGCTTTAAGCGTTTGCAACCGGGCTCTGCGTTTTACAGGGATCTGCTTGCCCGGCATTTCATTTACGAGCCCGGCAGGCATGATCCCTTGCCACAGATGGCCGCGCAGTACCGCAGTCGCAAGGATTTTCTCTTTCAGGGCCCGGCGCTGCATCTGTTTGTGGTGACTTTGCGCTGCAATCACACCTGCCAGTACTGTCAGGTTTCTCGCGCCCCTCTGGGCGGTTCAGGGCACGACTTGTCTGAAGCAGATGCACGGGCTGCTGTTGAGCGCATGTTTGAATCGAACTCTCGCGTACTCACCGTTGAGTTTCAGGGTGGGGAACCGCTGCTGGCCTTCGAGCGTGTCCGGCAAATTGTTGAGTGGGTGGTTGAACGAAACGTACTGGAGCAACGAGATATTCAGTTCGTGATTACGACGACGCTTTATCACTTGACTGACGATATTCTCGATTTCGCCAAGCTCCATCGAATTCAGTTTTCAACGTCGCTCGATGGGCCAGCGTCTTTACACAACGCTAATCGCCCGACCCCGACCCGAAACTCGTTCGAGCGAACGCTTGAAGGTATCCGCCGTGTTCGTGAGCACTTGGGGCACGACGCTGTGTCGGCACTGACCACCTTGACGGCCAGAAGCCTCGAGCAACCACGGGCCATCATTGATGAGTACGTTAAGCAGGGCTTCTCAAGCATCTCATTACGACCCTTGAGCCCTTATGGTTTTGCTTCAAGAAGCGCGCAGCGGCTGGATTACCCGATAGAGCGCTATGTGGCGTTTTACAAGGAGGCTCTGGCTTATCTGCTGGAGCTTAATCAGCAGGGCGTGTACCTGTCAGAAAGCTATGCGAGTTTGTTGCTGAAGAATATCTTGACGCCATTTTCATCGGGCTATGTGGATCTGCGTTCGCCCACGGGCGCGGGGACTGCGGCGCTGGTGTACAACTACGACGGCTATGTGTACCCCTCTGACGAAGCACGAATGCTGTTGGAAATGGGCGAGGAGGGGTTGCGCCTGGGCAGCGTGCATCAACCGTTGTCTGAGCTGCTGCGTTCTCCGGTTATGGAGGCTCTGTTAAGCAGTGGCGTCGCTGAAACCCTTCCGGGCTGTTCAGACTGCGCGCTTGTTGCGTATTGCGGTGCAGATCCCGTGGAACACTTTGCACGTCAGGGCGATCCCGTCGGGCATCGCAGTTTTAGCAGTTTCTGCAAGAAAAATATGGGGCTGCTAAAGCATCTTTTTGAGTTGCTGCGAGATGCCGATGATGACGTTCAGCGTGTCCTGCTTTCCTGGCTTAACCGACGCAGCTATGCCGATGTCGGTTTGGCTGGCTATCGGGGTTGATGATGCTGCGTAAAGACACTCATGTTGAGATTCAGCATTTAACCGAACCCAGATTGCTTAAGGTCATCTCTCTCGAAGAACTCATTGAGAAGGGCACCGCTGTGTGTGCGGGAGATGTGGGCTTTGATGATCTTTTGTTGTGGTCACCTGCGGTCGAGTTGCAACGCAATCCGCAACTGCTATCGCTGCCAGTTGCAGGTTTTCTCATTCCTGAACAATGGGACGGTCACGCAGGCGTCGACAGGTTGTTGATTCACTCGCCCAAAGACCCGGATGTTGTTCGCCCAGGTGATGTGATTGCACTGACGCCCGGTAATTCGCTGGTGCGCGTCCTGTATCGGCGCGGTTCTGACAGCAATTTGTTGTTCATGACAGACCGGTGCAACAGTCTGTGCCTGATGTGTTCTCAGCCACCCAAAGACATTGATGATCGATGGCATATTGAGGAAAACCTTCGCCTCATTGATTTGATGGATCCAGGCGAAGAAAACCTCGGTATCAGTGGCGGGGAGCCGACGCTTTATCGTGACGGTTTGCTGGAAATCCTGGCCAAGTGCAAAGCCGTGCTGGCGCTTAAATCCATTCATGTGTTGAGCAATGGCCGACTGTTCAAAGACCCGGACTGGATCGAATCACTCACATCCATTGATCACCCCCAGCTCAGTTGGGGCATACCGCTGTATGCCGATAACGCCAGTGACCACGACCACGTTGTGCAGGCGCCCGGTGCATTCAGTGAAACCCTGCAAGGGCTGTACAACCTTGCGCGTGCCAACCAGATTGTTGAGATCCGCGTGGTGCTGAGCCAATTGACGACGCCAAGATTGCCAGAGCTCGCGCACTACATCTTCCGTAATTTACCGTTTGTTCGGCATGTTGCATTGATGGGGATCGAAAGCACCGGGCTCGCCAGAAAGCATTATGAGGCGCTCTGGATAGACCCGATGGACTATCAGGATTCGCTCACTCAGGCAGTCTATTTTCTGCATAACCGTGGCTTGCCTGTCTCCCTATATAACCTGCCGTTATGCCTGGTGCCTGAACATTTGTGGCGTTTCACCCGGCAGAGCATATCCGACTGGAAGAATCTGTTTATCGATGCCTGCCAACAATGCGTTGCGAATAAACAGTGTTCCGGTTTCTTTAAATCTCACTCCGCGCGCTGGCAAAGCCGTGGTGTGCAACCACTTTCTACCGAGGCATTCAGTGCCTATGCAAGGAGCGCACAGTGAAACTGCTTGATCGCTGGAAAATTTTGCTTGGGGGGATCACTTTACTTCCCGTCGCGGGTACTGCCTTTGCACAGGCGAACTCGCTACCACTCGCTGATGCGAGCTGGGAGCCAAGGGGCAACGGCCAGTCACCTGTTTTCGCGGACACGCTCAATGCCCCGGATGCAATCAACATGTATGCCGCGCATCGCTCACACAGTTCTCACCGTTCGCACAGCTCCCACAGTTCTCATTACAGCGGTTCAGGCGGCTATAGCGCGCCTCGCTATTACAGCCCGCCGCCTGCCAGTACTCGCAGTTATACAGCGCCAAGCTCGACACACAGTAGTTCAAGTGGTTCTGCTGGATCTTCGACGTCTAATTCGCTTTATGGACCTTCAGGCCCGGCCAACAACGCGAGCACGACCCGAACTCGCCCTAGCGAAGCGCAGAAAAACAATCTGGTGATGCGTGTGCAAACGGCGCTGATGGTGCGCAAGTACTACTTCGGCAAAATTGACGGAGTGATGGGCAAAGGGACGCGTGGCGCGTTGATGTCGTTTCAGATGGACAATGCACTGACGGTCAATGGCGCAATGGACACCCAGACCTTGAATGCCTTGGGTATTCGTATTCCATAACCCTGGACCCACGCTCCAGACACGCCGCTGTAGCATTCGCTTGCCGACTATGGTGTGCTGTGCCCATTGAGCCCGGTCATGATTTTTCAGGCTCATGCCTTCTCAGCACTCTACCGATGAGGTCCGTCTCTTGAGCAATACACCGTACGTTCCGCCTAAAGTCTGGACAAACAACGCTCCGTCTGGCGGCCATTTTGCGAGTATCAATCGCCCGGTTGCCGGGCCTACGCATGACAAGGAGCTGCCGGTCGGCAAGCATCCTTTGCAGTTGTATTCGCTGGCCACGCCCAATGGGGTGAAGGTGACGATTCTGCTGGAGGAGTTGCTGGCAGCGGGGTACTCCGGGGCTGAGTACGATGCCTGGTTGATCCGTATCGGCGAGGGGGATCAGTTCTCCAGCGGGTTTGTTGAGATCAACCCGAACTCCAAGATTCCAGCCTTGCTGGACCGTAGCGTAGAGCCTGCCATTCGGGTGTTTGAGTCGGGTTCGATCCTGCTGTATCTCGCGCAGAAGTTCGACGCGTTTATCCCGACTGATCTGGCCGGGCGTACCGAAACCCTCAACTGGCTATTTTGGCAGATGGGTGCTGCGCCTTATCTGGGCGGCGGGTTTGGGCATTTCTATGCGTATGCGCCAGAAAAGCTCGAGTACCCGATCAATCGCTTCACCATGGAGGTCAAGCGGCAACTGGATGTGCTGGACCGTCGTCTGGCTGAAACCCCGTATCTGGCGGGCGATACTTACACCATCGCCGATATCGCGGTCTGGTCCTGGTACGGTCAACTGGTGCGCAACACGGTGTACTCGGCGGCTGAGTTCCTTTCGGCCCACGAGTACACCCATGTTCAGCGTTGGGCTGAAGAAATTGCCAATCGCCCGGCGGTAGTTCGCGGGCTGCGGGTTAACCGGCCGTGGGGCGATGAGGCGAGCCAGGTGCCTGAGCGGCATGAGGCGTCTGACCTGGATTAACCGTCAGGCCAGCAGTTCGGTGATCCAGCGTATCTGTTGGCCGATGTCTTGCAATTTGTGCTCGGGTACGGCGTGCCGTGCACGGGCGAATTGCTCCAAGGTTTTTTGCCGCTCGCCCAGGATACGCTGCCATTTGGCCAGGAATACCGGGCTACGGGCCTCTAAGTGCAGCGGCCCGAAATACAGTGCTTCGGCGCTGTAAGTCACGGGCCCGCTGCGTTCAGCGACGATGATTTCGTAGTAGAAGCGGTTTTCTTGCAGCACCTCTTCAGCGACGATGCGGTAGTGGTTGTCCATCAGCCATTGGCGCAGTGGTTGTTCGCCGCCATTGGGTTGCAGGATCAGGCGTTCCTCACCGCGCAGGTGCGCCTTGCCACTGTCGAGAATGTCGCGGATGGTCTCACCACCCATGCCGCACAGGCTGACGGCGGTGATGCCGTCGGACGGTTCAATGGCTGCCAGGCCGTTGGCCAGGCGCACAGTTATCTGCTGTTCAAGCTGGTTCTCGCGCACGGTACGTTGTGCAGCATGGAAGGGCGTTAAGGCCACCTCACCTGCGACTGCCGCGCAGAGGGTGCCACGGTGTACGAGCGCTACCGGTAGATAACCGTGATCCGAGCCAATATCTGCCAATCGGGCCCCGGCGGGCACGTGCGCCGCCACCCGTTCCAGGCGCATGGACAATGTGTGTTCGTTCAACTGCAGTTCCTTGTCAGCCCGAATGCGCGGCACTCACGTGAGTCAATCAAACGCTCGTTCTGGGCAAAAGGGCGATTTTGGCATATCGGGTCTGCGGTGTGGCGCTGAAGACTAAATGGAGCGTTGATTAACCCGTTGAGTGAGTGCTTCAGCTGATTCCTTGCGCTCCGAGTAGCGGTCAACCAGGTCAGGGCGTTCTCTGAGCAGCAGCGTGAACCTGACCAGTTCTTCCATCACGTCCACTACCCGGTCATACAGGGCAGAGGGTTGCATACGGTTGTGTTGATCAAATTCAAGGTAGGCCTTTGGGACTGACGACTGGTTAGGGATAGTGAACATCCGCATCCAGCGCCCCAGCACTCGCAGTTGGTTAACCACGTTGAATGATTGCGAGCCGCCACAGATCTGCATCACCGCAAGGGTTTTACCCTGGGTGGGGCGTACGGCCCCCAAGGCCAGAGGCACCCAGTCAATTTGCGCCTTGAACACCGCAGACATGGCGCCATGGCGTTCCGGGGAACACCAGACCTGGCCTTCAGACCACTGCATCAGTTCTAGCAGTTCCTGCACTTTTGGGTGATCGACGGGTGCATCGTCCGGCAAAGGTAAGCCGCTGGGGTTGAAAGTCCGGGTTTCGGCGCCGAAGTGCTCCAGCAATCTGGCGGCCTCTTCAACCAATAAACGGCTGAACGAGCGTTCGCGGGTCGAGCCGTATAACAGCAGGATCCGGGGTTTATGAACGTCGGCATCGACCAGCGTGCCGGTGGTTAATGAGGTGTCGAGATTAGGCAGTTGATCGGTCATGTGAACTCCGGTTAGAGGGTGCTGATGCGGTCCAGGTGCTGCTTCAGGCTTGCACTGTCGAGCTGGGCAAGAGGCAGGGCCAGCAGGGCGCGGCAACGTTTTTCAATAAGCGCCAGGGTCGCGTGGAAAGCCGCCGAGATTGTTGCTTCATCGCCAACCACTTCTGATGGATCCTCAAGCCCCCAGTGGGCTTTGATCGCTGGACCAAAGTACACAGGGCAGGCTTCGCCCGCTGCTTTGTCGCAGACGGTAATCACGATGTCGGGCGGGTTGCTTTCGAAGGCGTCATTGCCCTTGCTGCTCAAGCCCGCGATGCTGATACCAGCTTGTTGCAGTGTGCTCAAACTGCGCGGCAGAACCTGGCCTTTGGGAAAGCTCCCGGCACTGAAGGCTTGAACGCCTTCAGGGGCGAGGTGGTTAAACATGGCCTCGGACAAAATGCTCCGACAGCTGTTGGCCGTGCACATAAACAGGATCCGCATAAGGTTGCTCACTGGTGGGTCAGAGGGTTAAAGGCTCAGGCGCAAGGCCAGGGCCGACAAGGTGATGAACAGAATCGGCAGGGTCAGAATCACGCCTGTCTTGAAGTAGTAACCCCAGGTGATGCGAATGCCTTTGCGCTGCAAAACGTGCAGCCACAACAGTGTCGCCAGGCTGCCGATAGGGGTTATTTTCGGGCCCAGATCGGCGCCGATGACGTTGGCATAGATCATGGCTTCACGCATGACACCGCTGGCCTCACTGGCGTGAATCGACAGGGCGCCAATCAATACAGCAGGCAAGTTGTTCATGGCCGATGACAGAAACGCCGAGAGAAACCCCGTGCCCAGCGTGACCAGCCACAGATTGGAGTCGAGCAGATAATTAAGGGCCAGGGTCAGATAGTCTGTCAGGCCAGCGTTTTTCAACCCGTAGACCACCAGATACATACCCAGCGAGAAAAGAACGATCTGCCAAGGGGCTTCGCGAACCACGCGGCGGGTCGAAATGATGTGCCCGCGGGCTGCAACCGCCAGCAAAATAACGGCGCACACGGCAGCAATGGCACTGATGGGAATGCCGATAGGTTCCAGTACAAACAGGCCCACCAGCAACAAGATCAGCACCCCCCAGCCTGCACGAAAGGTCATGACGTCGCGCACGGCCTGCCGAGGTGCTTGCAAGTCGTCTTGTGAATAGCTGTGCGGGATGTCGCGGCGGTAAAACCCGTACAACACCGCGAGGGTGGCGGCGACTGCCACGATGTTCACCGGCACCATGATCGAGGCGTACGCGCTATAACTCAGCCCGAAGTAGTCCGCCGAAACGATATTGACCAGGTTTGAGACCACCAGAGGCAAGCTGGCGGTATCGGCAATAAACCCGGCGGCCATGACAAACGCCAGGGTTGAGGCGGGCGAAAAGCGTAAGGCGAGCAGTATCGACATCACGATGGGTGTGAGAATAAGGGCCGCGCCGTCATTGGCAAACAGGGCCGACACGGCGGCACCCAGCAGCACGGTAAAAGCAAAAAGGCGCCGCCCCTTGCCATTGGCCAGGCGCGCTACATGCAGGGCCGCCCACTGAAAAAAACCAGCTTCATCCAGTAGCAGGCTGATGATAATGACCGCGATAAAGGTGGCCGTGGCGTTCCAGATAATGTCCCAGACCAGAGGGATATCATCCAGCTTCACAATCCCTGTAATCAGGGCCAGCGCAGCGCCCAATGTGGCACTCCAGCCGATGCCCAGACCTCTGGGTTGCCAGATGACCAAGACCAGGGTGAACAAAAAAATGGCGGAGGCGGTGAGCATAAACGTCTCGTCCTTTGATCAGCAGCACGCTGTTGTGTTGAGGGGGGGCCATCCATGGTGCTGAGGCGGCGAGTGTTTGACGCAAGCCACTCGGAATTGGCAGTCAGGGTGGTTTCCAGTACTTCACGCACCCAGGCGGGGAGTTCCGGGTTCAAGCGGTAATACACCCATTGACCCTGGCGACGATCAAGCAGCAACCCGCAACTGCGCAATTGTGCGAGGTGCCGGGATATTTTCGGCTGGCTTTCGTCCAGAGCACAGACCAGCTCGCACACGCATAGCTCGCCCTCACGGGTGATCAGCAAGGTTGCTCTGGCCCGGGTTTCATCGGCCAGGCATTTGAAAATGGCGGCTGGATTGAGCATGGATTTGCCTCTATGCATATGTTTATCCGAATATACGTTTGTCCATATTTATCAGGCAAGCCTGAATTTAATAGACACCTGTAGTCGCTGTCGAGGTACGAGGCTGCGATGGGTTGCGCAGCGACCCCAGCTGGCGGTCCTGCGGCCCGCATCGCAGCCTCGTACCTCGTCAGCGACTACAAGAAAGCGGGGGGTGAGGTCTCAAGCCTGCACCGCTTCACCCACATAGTTCGCGCGGGGCCGGATCAGTTGACCTGTGGCTTTTTGTTCCAGCGCATGCGCCACCCAGCCGACGGAGCGCGCCAAGGTAAAGAGGGCAGGTGGCTGCAAATCGCAGAGGAAACCGAAGCCGATAAAGACTCAGCCATCGAGCACACCGCCTGGGGTGATGCGCAACGCATCCAATGGCCTGTCCAGATCGCAGGCTGCCCGGCCTGGTGGGCATTACCGGCCCATGAACTCGGCTCTGACACTGCGCAGTGGTAGCCAAATAACACTATGATGAACGTCTTTTCACGACAGGCGGGAGGTTCTCATGAGTGCTAACGGTAACGATCGGCAGATCGACAATATCGAATTCAATGTGGGCGATATCAGCCGCAGCAAAGCTTTCTATGGCAGTGCGTTCGGCTGGACATTCGTCGATTACGGTCCTGCGTACACAGAGTTCACTGATGGCCGCTTGACGGGTGGTTTCACCACGGGTGAACCGGTGCGGCCTGGCGGCCCATTAGTGATTGTGTACGCCGACGATCTTGAGGGCACTCAGGCACGCATCAAAAGCTTGGGCGCCGTGATCAGCCGTGAGACCTTTTCTTTCCCCGGTGGGCGCCGCTTTCATTTTGTCGATCCTGACGGTTATGAACTGGCGGTTTGGACGCGCCAGGAGTAGATTTCACTCTCGCGGTCTACTCGCCTACCTGGACAGTACGTGTTCGGGTGACCGGCCTGCTTCTTTTAACTGATATGATTCAAACGCTTACAAACCGAGTGACCCAAGATGAATCGTCGTAAAAAGATCCAGCAGCTTTTAAAGGCACATGCCAAGAAAGCCAGTGCCAAATTGGCACCGAAAAAAAAGTCCACTTACGTTAGCAAGGCTGATCGATTGAAGTTGGCGACTGAATCGGCAGAGGCCTCAACCGTTGTATCTGAAAGCTGATTGATAGCGCTCAGTGACAACCCTCCCGTTGTAGATGGGCGGTTGAATGGCACAGCCTTTGCTTTTTGATTGCATGCCCGGCGCTTAATGCCGGGTCTTGCGACAAATACCTGCATACCAAGGTTCTGAATGAGCGTGGTTAAGGTCGAATGAAGGCAATAGTGTCATCTAAGTGCTCTAAATTGAGGCAGTAAGCGCAAGTTTTGGGGGTGTTTATACCCGGCGTGGCGGTTCAAACGGTACAAAAATGAAGATCAGTTCCCTTAAGGAATTCAGGGTATGACGGTGATCAAGCATTGTGCAGTGGGTTTTTTGTCAGTTTTAGTATTGGCCGGGTGTGAGGCTGATAAAGATAAAGTTGCACGGGAAAAAGTTGAGGCGATTAAACAAGTGATTGCCACACGCACGCTGGAATACGCTGATATTTCGAGTTCACAGCCTCTACGCTCAGATAACGTCAATCGTTGCATCGTGCAGATGTCCGAAAACAAAGCCAAGCTGGATGCCATACAAGTGGATTATGCCGAGACACAAACGGTGCAGTCCTCCGATACCCATACGTTGTACAGCCTGATTAATTACCAGCTCACGGCCTGTAAGGATGCCCGGCAGGCGCAAGGCTATTGATTTTGTCTCGTGGATTTCAAACCTGCTACGCTGGTGCCCATTGAACATTGCGCAACGGGATTGATAAGGGAGCGGTATGGAGTATTACGCATGGGTACTGGCGAAATTCGTGGCGGGGTTCGCAATAATTGCAACTCACATGTATATGTCAGGCAGAACCCAACTGTCGCAAATGACAGCGATTGACCTGATTGGCAACTTTATTCTGGGCGGTATTATTGGAGGTGTTATTTATAGTGACACCATTCCTTTTAAACAGTATTTGCTGGTGCTGTTATTAGGTGTGTTGTTGATCTACATACTGAATACCGCCACTAAACATATCCAGGTGCTGCGTGGTTTTGCGATCGGTAGCCCTATACCGATCATCAAGAACGGAAAGTTCATTGTTGAAAATCTGGTCGATAATAAACACAAGATAGACATCTTGCGGCTAGCCTCGCAGTTACATGCTCAGGGGGCGTGTGCTTTCCAGCAGGTCTACTACGCGCAAATTGAGCCGGGTGGCGAGTTGACGGTCATTTGCGATGAACGCGACATGCCGTCGGTGATCGTCATGTTTAACGGTGAGGCGCGACTCGATCAACTGACCTCCATCGGCCATGATCCGCAATGGCTGGACGACAAAATCAAAGAACTGGGGCTTGAAACTGAAGAAGTCTTCCTCGCCGAGTTTTGGCGTGGGGAATTATGCATCACCGCTCGCGATGGCAGCGTGATAAGCCCCGTCCCCCAGCCCGCTTGTAGTCGCTGACGAGGCACGAGCCTGCTGTCACCCTGTCTGCCCCAAACCTGCGCACAGATTAAGCAATTGCTCCTGCAACACTTTGCCAGCGTGGCTCAGCCCGCCCTGAGCATAGAGCGCCAAATACACGCCCTGGATATCCGGCAGGCCGCTGCTGGCGTCGAGCACTTGATGGCCTGCGGTGATGACCCTGCGCGGGAGCAAACTGACGCCCAAACCCGCGGCCACTGCTGAGCAAACACTGGCCAGGCTGGCGCTCGAATAGCTGATGCGCCAGTGCCAGCCGCCCATTTCCAGGTGGTTCAGCATTTCATTGCGGTACAAGCCGCCTGCGGGGAAGGTCACCAGCGGCAACGGATCACGCCCCAGCGCTGGCTGGGAGCGGCTGTCGACCCAGCACAAAGGTTCTGGCCAACTCGCCAGGCAATCATCGTTCTGGCCCATCTGCTTGACCAGCAACACCTCAAACTCACCCCGGCGAAACAGCCGCTGCAAGTCGGGGCCCAAGCCGCTGGTGACTTCCAGACGCACACCCGGATGCTCCAGGCCGAAGCTCGACAGCAACGGCATCAAACGGTCTGCGGCGAAATCTTCCGGCACCCCCAAACGCAATACGCCTTCGCTTTGTTGGTTGAACATGGCCTCACGGGCTTCTTCATGGAGCGTCAGAATGCGCCGCGCATAGGCCAGCAAGCGCTCGCCCTCAGCCGTGGCTATGACGTGGCGTTGATCGCGATCGAGCAGTGTGCAGCCAAGGTTGTCTTCAAGGCGACGAATCTGCTGGCTGACCGTGGACTGAGTCAAATGCAGCCGCTGCGCTGCCCGAGTGAAATTGGCGCACTCCACCACGGCAACAAAACTGCGCAACAACACGGGATCGAACATACACGTCACCATTCGAATTGCCACTGAAAGGCATGGTTATATTTAATTTCAGAATACCTGTCTGGCTGACCATACTCGTTCTTCATTGAATCTGCAGAGAGAAAGTGACCATGAGTCGCCTGACGTTTAAATCCGGCCTTCTAGCGGTCGGGCTATTAATGATGGGAGGAGTGATGGCTAACGAGAAAAGTCTGTTGGATGCGGTGCGTAGTGGCGAAGTGACCCACGTGCAGCAATTGATCACCGGCGGTGCGGATCTGAAGGCACAGGCGCCGGACGGCAGTAGCGCGCTGCTGCTCGCGACCCAGCGCAACAACGTTGAGATCGCCCGCGCCTTGATAACGGCGGGCGCCGACGTCAATCAGAAAAACCTGATGCACGACAGCGCCTATTTGCTGGCGGGTGCCAGTGGTTATAACGACATCCTCAAGTTGACGCTGGCCCATGGCGCGGACCTGAAAAGCACCAACCGTTACGGCGGCACCGCGTTGATTCCCGCGTGTGAGCGCGGCCATGTTGAAACCGTGCGCTTGTTGATTGCCGCCGGGGTCGACGTTAACCATGTCAATCGACTGGGCTGGACCTGTTTGATGGAAGCCATCGTGCTGTCCGATGGTGGCCCGGCTCATCAGCAGATTGTTGCCCAACTGATCCAGGCGGGCGCAGACCTCAACCTGCCGGACAACGAGGGTCACAGCCCGTTGTATCAGGCAGAGCAGCGCGGTCAGAGCGCAACGGCCAAGTTGCTGCGTGACGCTGGCGCCCAATGAATGACCTGCACGGGAGTGCCCATGAATAACGATCAAGATTACCTGCAACGCGCGGTGGAACTGGCGCGCATCAACGTTGCCGAGGGGGGACGGCCTTTTGGCGCAGTACTGGTCAAGGACGGCAAAGTAATTGTCGAGGCGGTTAACGAAATTCATCTCGACCAAGACCCGACCGCCCACGCGGAACTGCAGACCATCCGCCGTGCCAGCCAGCAATTGGGCTCGCGTCTGGACGGGTGCGTGATCTATGCCAGTGGTCAGCCGTGCCCGATGTGCCTTGCGGCCATGTACCTGTGCGGCGTCAGCCGTGCCGTGTATGGCGCAGCAAACGAACTGGGTGAAGCGTTTGGTTTGTCTACGGCGGCGATCTACCAGCAACTGGCGTTGCCATTGAGCGAGCAGCGCCTGAACGTGCAACATCTGCCGCAGCCCGCAATGGTTGAGGTCTATGAAAACTGGCAGGCGCGCCATGCCGCTCACTAAAACCCGTCTGCGCAGCCTGGCAAGTTGGGCCCTGATCATCGCATTGGGGCTTAACTTGCGGCCGATTTTGAGTTCCATCAGCCCATTGTTGATGCAGATTCGTGGCGACACCGGCATGAGCTTTCAAAGCAGCGCCTGGCTGACCAGCCTGCCGGTGATTTGCATGGGCCTGGTGGCCTTGCTCGGGGTACGCATAGAAGCCCGTATGGGCGAGCGACGGGGCGTGGCGTTGGGCCTGCTGATGATTCTGGGCGCGTGCCTGTGGCGCCTGCTGGGGCATCAGGCTGAAGTGTTGCTCATCACGGCCTTGCTGGGTGGCGCCGGTGTAGCGTTGATACAGGCATTGGTGCCAGCGCTGATCAAGCGCCAATTTCAGGGGCAAGTGGCGCTGGCTTTGGGGGTGTATTCGGCCTCGTTGATGGGCGGTGGCGGCTTGGCCGCGTTGCTCAGCCCGGTGGTGGCCGGGCATTTCAGCCAGTGGCAGGCCGGGCTCGGCGTGTGGTTGTTGCCCGCGCTGGCGGCGCTATTGATGTGGTGGCTGCTGCCTTTTGCCGGGCTGACTGCGCGCACTCACGGCGCGTCTGCGCAGCCATGGTGTAAACGCAGGGCCTGGCTGTTGGCGCTGTACTTCGGGCTGGTTAATTGCGGTTACATGAGCATGGTTGCCTGGCTGCCGGCGTATTACCTGCAAATGGACTGGAGCGCGACCCAAAGCGGTTCGCTGCTGGCGTTCATGACCGTGTTTCAGGTGCTGGCCGCGTTGGTGATGCCTGCTCTGGCGCAGCGCAGTCGCGACAGACGCCCGTTTTTGGCCCTCAGCCTTGCTGCGCAGGCAATTGGTTTTTTCGGTCTGGTGATGTGGCCGCTTGAGTCGCCGCATATCTGGGTGGCGTTGATCGGCTTTGGTCTGGGCGCTTGTTTTGCCCTCAGCCTGATCCTGACCCTCGATCATTGCCGGGAACCTCGCGCAGCCGGGCAGTTGGCGGCGTTTGTGCAAGGGGTGGGGTTTCTCATCAACGCGGTCTCGCCCTGGTTGACCGGCTGGTTGCGAGAACTCACGGGCAGCTTTGTCAGCGCCTGGTGGGTGCTGATTGTCGGGGTTGTGGCGATGCTGCTGTTAACCCGCATCTTCAGCCCGGCGAGTTATAGGGATTCGTTTGCTGAATCGCATGGCTCCCCGGCGCTGTCGACACATCCTTGAGCTCTACTCTCAGATCCAATATCGACATAAAGCGCTCAACCAGCGGTGAAACGTTGTGGGCATGCCAGCCCACATAGAGGCCAATGGCGGGGTTGCCTGATTCCGCCACCGGCAAAATGCCCCGAAACACCACGTTGGCCTGCGTAAACGAACGGGCAATGGAGGCCGGCACCAACGCCACACCGAAGCCACAGGCAACCAGGCCGATAACGGTGTGGAGTTGTGCCGCTTCTTGCACCACCTTCGGGTAAAAACCCGCGGCGTCGCACAGGGCAATCAGTTGTCGGTGATAACCGCTGCCCAGCACTTCGGGAGTGAAGACAAACGCTTCATCTGCGAAGTCACTCAGGTTGATGTCGGCGGCATGGGCTTTGGCGTGATCGGCGGGCAAGGCCATGACGATTGCCTCTTCAAACAGCAAGCGCGACTGCAAATTGGGCGTGTCAAAAGGCAGTTTACGCATAAAGGCGATGTCCGCTTCAGCGTGCGAGATCGCTTGGGCCTGGCTGGCTGAGGGCATCTCCTTGAGGGTCAACTGAACGTTGGGGAAGGTATCGCGAAACGCTCGCAGTGCATTGAGCAGCGGCGTGTAGTGGGCGATGGACACGGTGGTGACCGTGAGTTTGCCAGCGATGCCTTGTGCCACCAGGCGCGCATGCTCGGCACCGGATTCCAGCGTGTTGAGGGTGCTGTAGGCCGTGTCCAGAAAGGCGCTGCCCGCAGGCGTCAGTCGCACTTCACGTTTGCTGCGTGTCAGCAGGCTGATCCCCAGTTTGTCTTCCAGGCGGTTTATCGCCTGGCTGAGCGCAGGCTGGGCCATGTGCAGGCGCTTGGCGGCGTTGTGGAAGTGCAATTCTTCGGCAACGGCAATGAACTGCTTGAGCAGACGGGTCTCGATCATGGTGTCCGTTCCTTCCTTTGAACTGTGATAGGCGCAGCGTATCAACTTCGCGCTTGAACAGTATTAAACAAGCCTGAAAGGCAGGGTTAAGGTGAGGGCAGTGATCAAGAGGAGTCAACTGTGGACTTTGCAGGCAAAACCGCAATTGTAACGGGCGCTGGTCAAGGTTTGGGTCTGAGCTACGCCCGCGAACTGGCAAGGTTGGGTGCCAATGTGGTGATCAGTGATATTGGCGCGGATACGCTGGGCGAAGGTGCCGATGCCTCGATTGCCCACGAGGCGGCACGTGCGCTTGAGGCCGAAGGTTACAGCGTGCTGGGTCACCACACCGACCTTGCCAGCGAGCGCGGGTGCGAGCAATTGGTCGCGGCGGCGGTCGACGCGTTTGGGCAACTGGATATCGTGATTCACAACGCGGGTTGGGTCGGTTATCAGCGGATAGAAGAGGTGGAGCCGGCTTTTATCGAACGGGCACTGGATATCAATGTCTACGCGCCGGTCTGGTTGTGTAAACATGCCTGGCAACACCTGCGGCAATCGCCAGCCGCGCGGGTGGTCCTGACCACGTCGGACCGGGCCATGTACCAGCCCTATGCACAGCCGGGGCTGGTGGCTTACGCGGCAGGTAAAATGGCGCAACTGGGCATCATGAATGCCCTGAGCATGGAGGGAATGGTCGACGGGATTTTGGTTAACGCTGTATCGCCGGTGGCAAAAACCAGAATGTGGGGCGTGACCGAAGCACCGGTCAACCTCAAGCCGGAATGGGTCACACCCGGCGTGGTGTTTCTGGCTTCGCAGCAGTGCCGCGACACCGGCTACATCGTACGGGCCAGCAATGGTCAGTTCACCGCCACTCGTTTCGTTGAAAACCCTGGCGTCGACTATCCCGTCGACCTGGCGCGGGTCAAGGCCAGCAGTGCCGAGCAGGTGGCGCAGTTGTGGGAACAGATCAAAGAATGTTGATTAGTGTAGGAGGGGCCGCCCCGTCTTCGACGCCGCGCTGTCGCGCAGCAAACAGGCCGCCGAGTATCTTCAGCATCCCCC
>NZ_WIWK01000074.1:0-31851 GCF_009600165.1 Pseudomonas sp. FSL R10-0399 | reverse complement strand
ACGTCGAGGGTGTGGCCCACGTAGAAATCTTCGCTCTCTTCGCCAGGGTCGACCGGGCCCAGGCGCATCGGGAACAACGCGCCGCACAGGGCCTCTAGAATCTCGGCCATCGCGGCGCGCGAAGGCAGCTCGCGGCCGCCCAGTTCGCCGCTGACACGGCCGTTTTGCGAACGCCACTGGTTACGGGCCGTGCGCAATTGGCCGACGATGGTATGCAACTGCCAAGGGTTGGAACGTTCACTCACGCTGAATTCTCCGCGCGCTGGGGGGCTGATTGATCAGCCGCGAATGGGCAATGATTTTTACGGTATCAAACTGTTTCGGGCTTAGCCAATCAACGCGTGCGTCGACGCCAGATTCGCCAGCCCACGAACATCAGCACCAACACGCTCAACGCCGCCGCCAGTGTCACGGTCAAGCCGTTATAGCTGAGCAGCGGTTTCTCGATACGCACATAACCGGGCTTGGCAAACAATTGGCGCAACGCGCTGTTGGCTTGCTCAAGTGTCACCGCCTGCAAGCGTTTGGACGGGTCGGCAAACCGGCCGCCATCGTAGTCGCCCAAGGCGCTCCAGTAGTAATCAGCCAAGGCGCTGTTGCCTTGCACAGCCCAGGCCTGGCGCGCCACCGCGGCGTTTTTGAGGCGGGTAAAGGTCTGCGGGTCGAGGCCGTCCTTGAGCAAACGTTGTTTGAGTTCGCCCATCACCTGTTGGGCCTTGGCCACGTCATCGCGGGCGAGGTCGGCGTTGAGACTTAAAAAGCTCACGCCGCCGAACACTTCGCGCTCGGCCCAGGGCCCGTAAGACAACCCGTGTTTGAGCCGCAGCTCGCTGTACAACGACCACTCCAGGTAATCGCGCAGCAAATCCCAGGTTTCATCGTTCTGGTCGTCGATCACCGGCTCCGGCAGCAACCAATGCAACTTGGCCGTTTCGCCGACCACACCGCGCACCAATGTGCGTTCGGTATCTGCCTTGGCTTCGATGGCGGGCAGCGGCAGGTGCTCGCTGGGGTCGACCGGTTCGAGTGCGCCGTAGGTGCGTTCCAGATACGCCGGCAGCAGGCGGTCGAGGTCGCCGACCATGATCAGGGTCATGTTGTTGGGGGCGTACCACGTGTTGCGCACCGCTTCGAGCTGTTGGCGCGTGAGGTTATGCACCTCGGCGCGTTCGGCGCATTTGAGGCCCAGCTCTACCGCCAATTGGTTGCTGGCGCTGTGCCCGAGGTCCTGGCGGTCCAGCCAGCGTTGCAGGTGCGAATAGTGGCCGCCGTCTTCGCGCTCAACCACTTGCTTGGCCTCGCTGATGCGCTGGTCGGTCATTTGCGTGCGGGTCAGCAGGCTCAGCAGCAGGTCGAGGATTTTGCGCTGGTTTTTCGCCGGGGCTTCGATCACAAACGTGGTGTCGGCGTTGCTGGTGTAGGCGTTCCATTCGCCGCCCAGCGCTTGCATGCGTTCTTCCAGGCCGCCTTCGCCGCTGTCGTCGACGCCGCTGAACAATAAGTGCTCAAGCAGGTGGGGCAACTGTTGATCGGCGCAACTGAAGTCATCCATGCCCACGCCGACCACCAAGCGAATGGACACATGGCCGCGCTCGTAGCCGGGCTTGAGGATCAGTTGCAAGCCGTTAGGCAGTTGATAGCCCTCTACGCTGAAGCGGTCGAGGGCAAAACTCTGAGCTGCTCCCAGCAGCACGCAGATAAACAGCAGGCAACGCATAAAAATCCCTGGATCTCTGAATCCGTTTTGAGAGGGCGAGTGGCGCAGCGCGTCAGTCTGTGCAGGTTAGACGCTGCTTACAGACTGACAACACGTTCGCGTGCAACGTTCAGGGTGAATGCAGGGTGTCGGCGTTGTCTTCAGGTTCCAGGGCGCCGGTATCACTGTTTTCCAGCACCACGTAGGCGCTGCCGCAAAACAGTGAGTTCAGGCGCTGCATGTCGGCGATCAGTTCCAGATGCACGGAGCTGGTTTCGATGCTTTGGGTGATTTTCTGTTGCAAACGGTTCACGTGAGCGTGGGCCAGGCGCCGCTCTTGTGCGCGAAAGCGGCGTTTTTCGCGCAGCAGTTGGCGGGCGATGTGTGGGTCCGAGTTCAGGAACACCGTGAGGCCCAGGCGCAGGTTCTCGATGAGCTGGGTTTGCAGGTCTACCAGCTCTTCAAGCCCGGTGGCCGAAAACGAACGGCGTTGCGAGGTTTTCTGCTGCTGGACTTTGCGCAGCATGCGCTCGATCAGGTCGCTGGCCAGTTTGAGGTTGATCGCCAGTTCGATGATCTCGGCCCAGCGGCGGCTGTCGTGTTCGCCCAGGTCTTCGCGGGGCATTTGCGCCAGGTACAGTTTGACCGCGCTGTAGAGCACTTCGACGTCATCGCTGAGGGTGCGCATTGCCTGCGTCATCGAGGTTTGCTTGCCGCGCAGAACGTCGAGCATATTGACCAACATGGTGTCGATCAGGTCGCCAATGCGCAGAGTTTCGCGCACGGCGTTGGTCAGCGCCAAGGTGGGTGTGTCGAGTGCTGCAGGGTCGAGGTGGCGTGGGGTGATGCTGCCGTTGGCGAGGTCCCGCTCGGGCAATAGCCGGGCACACAGCCGTGCCATGAGGCCGATGGTGGGCAGCATCAAGAAGCAGCGCGTGGTGTTGTAGAGCAGGTGGAAGCCGATGACCAGTTCCTGGGGCCTGAAGTTAAGGCTGTCCATCCAGTCCACCAGCGGCGTGAGCACCGGCATGATCAGCAGCAAACCGATCAATTTGTAGAGCAGGCTGCCGAGCGCCACCTGCCGCCCCGCCGTGTTTTGCATGCTGGTGCTGAGAAACGCCAGCACGCCGCTGCCAATGTTGGCGCCGATCACCAGGCCAACGGCCACAGGCAGGCTGATCACGCTGGCGCCGGCCAGGGTCGCGGTGAGCAGCACGGCGGCCAGGCTGGAGTACGAGACCATCGCAAACACCGCGCCGACCAGTGCATCGAGCAGCAGGTCGCCGGTCAACGAGGCGAAAATCACCTTCACGCCTTGGGCATGGGTGATGGGCGAGGCGGCTTCGACGATCAGTTGCAGCGCCAGAATAATCAGGCCCAGGCCAATCCCGACGCGGCCCAGTTGCCCGGCGCGGGTTTGTTTGCGTGACAGGAAGAAGATCACACCCAAAAAAATCAGCAGCGGTGACAGCCACGACAAATCGAAGGTCAGCACCCGTGCCATCAGCGCGGTCCCGACGTCGGCCCCGAGCATGGTTGCCAGCGCGGGTGTGAGCGTCATCAGGCCCTGGCCGACAAAGGAGGTCACCAGCAGGGCGGTGGCGTTGCTGCTTTGCACCATGGCGGTGACGATGATACCGGCGATAAACGCGAGTATCGGTCTGGACACGTTTTGCCCGATGACATGGCGCAAGTTCGTGCCGTAAACCCGCAAGATACCGGTTCGCACGATATGCGTGCCCCAGATCAGCAGGGTCACGGCAGAGAGAAGATTGAGCAGGGTCAGCATGCTGGCTCCCTGTGGTGGATACTTTGGAGGATCAGATAGCTGCAGGCCGTTCTTACAGATGTTTCTTAAGCTGTAGTCGGCAATTGAGCAGAACGCCAGCATCGCACAGCTGGCGGTGTGTTGAAACATTTGTGAAACATTTGCATCTTCACTGTAGGAGCGAGCTTGCCTCGCGATCTTTTAAACGCTCAAAAGATCGCGAGACAAGCTCGCTCCTACAGGAAGGCCGGGTTAATTGAGCTTCAGCACTTTGGCCAGGACGATTTTCGGGCCTTTCATCTTTTTGATGATGATGCGCAGGCCTTCGACTTCCAGTTGCTCTTCTTCTTCGGGCACGCGGTTGAGGGTGTCGTAGATCAGGCCCGCAACGGTTTCGGCTTCGACGTGGTCAAGGTCGACGCCCAGCAGGCGCTCAATCTTGAACAACGGCGTGTCACCGCGCACCAGCAGTTTGCCCGGCTGGTACGAGAGGATGCCGCGCTCAGCCTTGCGGTGTTCGTCCTGAATGTCGCCCACCAGCACTTCGAGCACGTCTTCCATGGTCAGGTAGCCGACCACTTTGCCGTCGGCTTCTTCCACCAGCGCAAAGTGCGCGCCGCCCTTGCGGAACTGCTCCAGCAGCTGCGCCAGCGGCATGTGGCGTGACACGCGCTCCAGCGGGCGGATCAGTTCTTCAAGGTTGAAGGTTTCGGGCAGGTGATCGAGGTCAGCCAGCTCAAGCAGCAGGTCCTTGATGTGCAACAGACCGACAAAGGTGTTGGTGTCGGCGTCGTAGACCGGGTAGCGGCTGAACTTGTGACGGCGGAACAGCGCAAGGATTTCCTTGAGCGGCGCCTTGTAGTCCAGGGTCACCAGGTCTTCGCGTGAATTGGCCCAGTCGACCACTTCCAGCTCGCCCATTTCCACGGCCGAGGCCAGCACGCGCATGCCTTGGTCGCTCGGGTCCTGGCCACGGCTGGAGTGCAGGATCAGTTTGAGTTCTTCGCGGCTGTAGGCGTGGTCATGGTGAGCACCGGGCTCGCCTTGGCCGGCAATCCGCAAAATGGCGTTGGCGCTGGCGTTGAGCAGGTAGATGGCCGGGTACATGGCCCAGTAGAACAGGTACAGCGGCACGGCTGTCCACAGCGACAGGGTTTCGGGTTTGCGGATGGCCCAGGATTTAGGGGCCAGTTCGCCGACCACAATGTGCAGGTACGAAATGATGAAGAAGGCGGTAAAGAACGACACACCTTTGATCACTTCAGGCGACTGCACGCCCAGCGCGCCGAGCAGCGGTTCGAGCAAGTGGGCAAACGCCGGCTCACCGACCCAGCCCAGGCCCAGCGAGGCCAGGGTGATACCCAATTGGCAGGCGGACAGGTAAGCGTCGAGCTGGTTGTGCACGGTGCGCAGGATCTGCCCGCGCCAGCCGTTGACGTCTGCGATGGCCTCGACCCGGGTCGAGCGCAGTTTGACCATGGCAAATTCAGCCGCAACGAAAAAGCCGTTGAGCAGTACCAGGATCAGAGCAAAAAGAATCATGCCGAAGTCGGCGAAGAGTGTTGCGAGGGTCAAGCCAGGGGAAGGGTCCATGATGGAGTTTTACGGGTTCCAATATTCAACGAGTTGAGGGTTTCAGGGCCTGCATATGCAGGCCCCGGCCAAGCAATGTAGCGGCTGATGCGGTGCTTGCCTAGTGGGCTTTTGCCACACGGGTCAGCTGACGGAGGCGCTAATCCTGGGTTTTATGACCTGAACCGGGTCGAATTGGCAGGTAAAAGTGCTGCCGTGGCCCAATACGCTGCTGATGTCCAGGTGCCCGTGGTGGCGCAATAGCACGTGTTTGACGATGGCCAGCCCCAGGCCCGTACCGCCGGTGCTGGCATTGCGGCTGGAGTCTACGCGGTAGAAGCGTTCGGTCAGGCGCGGCAGGTGTTTGTTGTCGATGCCGACCCCCGAATCCTGCACGCTCAGGTGCGCGCCCAAGTGGTCTGCCCACCAGCGAATACGGATAGAGCCGCCGTCCGGGGTGTATTTGACGGCGTTGAACACCAGGTTGGAGAACGCGCTGCGCAGCTCGGCTTCGCTGCCCTTGAGGGCCACGTTGGTGTCGATGTCCAGGGTGATGGTCTGGTTGCGTTGCCCGGACAACGCCTGGGCGTCGCCCTTGATCGAGCGCAGCAAGGCGTCGATAGGCACCGGCTGGTTGTCCGAGGGGTAGTCGGTGGCTTCCAGCTTGGCCAGCAACAGCAGGTCATTGAGCAGCGTCTGCATGCGTTCGCCCTGTTGCTGCATTTGTGACAGCGGGCGCTTCCAGCGCGGGTTCACGTCATCGACGTTGTCGAGCAGGGTTTCCAGATAGCCGCAAATCACCGTCAACGGCGTGCGCAGTTCATGGGAGACGTTGGCAATGAAGTCTTTGCGCATTTGCTCCAGATGGTGGAGGCGGGTGACATCACGCACCAACATCAGGTGCTCGTTGTTGCCATAGCGGGTGATGTAGAGCTGGATGCGCAGGTGGTCGTTGACCGGCGAAGGAATTTCCAGCGGTTCGGCGTAATTGCCGTTGTCGAAGTATTCCTTGAAGCGCGGGTGGCGAACCAGGTTGGTGACCGGCTGGCCGCTGTCTTGCGGGGTCTTGAGGCCCAGCAGGGTTTCGGCGGCGCGGTTCCACCATTCCAGGTCGCCATGGCTGTCGAGCATGACCACGGCGTCCTTGAGGGCGGCGGTGGACTCTTGCACACGGTCAATCACCGCTTGCAGGCGCCCGCGTACGCGCTGGTCGCGGCGTTGCAGGTGGTAGATGCTGTCAAACACCTCACCCCACAGGCCATAGCCATCGGGCGGTGCTTCGTCGGGTTGGTGGTTGCGCAGCCAATCGTGCAGGCGCAGCAGCTGTTTAAGGGTCCAGCCCAGATAAAGGCCCAGACCGACGACCAGGCTCCAGCCGTAATACCCACTGATCAACCCGATGAACAGGCAGCCGGTAATCAAAAGCAATAGATGGCGAATCAGAGTGCCATGCCAATTTGGGTTCAAGTCACACGTCCCGTTGTGGGCTTAAGCGGCAAGCTATAAGCAGCAAGCTCCAAGCTTGCCGCTTACAGCCAATAGCTAGCTGCTGCTCTTAAGCTTTTGTTGAAAACCGATAACCGGTGCCGCGCACGGTTTGTACCAGATTTTCATACGCCTCGCCGAGGGCTTTGCGCAAGCGACGGATGTGCACGTCGACGGTCCGTTCTTCAACGTACACGTTGCCACCCCACACTTGGTCAAGCAACTGGCCACGGGTGTAGGCGCGTTCCTGGTGGGTCATGAAAAATTGCAGCAGGCGGTATTCGGTGGGGCCCATGTCGGCCGGGGTGCCGTCGATGGTGACGCGGTGGCTGATGGGGTCGAGCAGCAGGCCGCCGATTTCAATCGGTGATTCGTTGTCGGCGGGGCCTGCACGGCGCAGCACGGCTTTGAGGCGGGCGACCAGTTCACGCGGGGAAAACGGCTTGGTGATGTAGTCATCAGCGCCCACTTCCAGGCCCTGGATCTTGTTGTCCTCTTCGCCTTTGGCGGTGAGCATGATGATCGGAATGTCATTGGTCAGTTCTTCGCGTTTCAGGCGACGGGCCAATTCGATCCCCGATGTGCCGCCGGGCAGCATCCAGTCCAGCAGAATCAGGTCAGGCTTACGGTCCACGATGATGGCGTGAGCGTCCTGAGCATTGTCGGCTTCCAGGCAATCGTAGCCAGCCATTTCCAAGGCCACCGCGATCATCTCGCGGATCGGTGCCTCGTCATCTACGATCAAAATGCTCCTGCCAACCATGCCGTAACCCTCGTGTCATTTAACTGTCTTGTGGCGCATTAGATAACGGAATTATTGCAGTCGTGTGACAGCTTTGGGCCTAAAAGCGCTCCGCAGATTAGTGGACTACGCTTTGATCTCAAATCGTACAACCACAAAAAGGACGATTCCGATGACTTATAACACTACTTCCCTGAAGGCATTGCTGCTGGCCGCCGCGCTGGCGCTTCCGGGGCTGGCCTTTGCTGACGAGCCGGCGATGGTCAAGGACGGATTTCTGGTTGATCACGTCGGCTTGACGCTCTACACGTACGACAAGGATGCGGACGGTAAGTCGACGTGCTACGACACCTGCGCCAAAAACTGGCCACCGCTGCCCGCCAAGTCCGACGCCAAAGACATGGGTGACTGGAAAACGACCGAGCGCACAGACGGCACGAAACAATGGGTCTACAAGGATAAGCCGCTGTACACCTTTGCAGGCGACAAGAGCCCTGGTGAAAAAACCGGCGACGGCAAAGGCGGTGTGTGGCACGTGGCCAAGCCATAAACCTTTAAAGCGGGCCCGCTCATTCGTGGGAGCGGGCTTGCTCGCGATTCAGTGATGCACAGACCTCCAGCTCATGACTGTCATTTCTGACAGCAGACGTGCTCACCTCCTGAGCGCATGCTGTGAGGCAGGTCACTCCCAAGAGCTTGCCCATGACGTCGCTCCACGCCCATACGCCGACGCTAGCCGTTATCGACCCGCGCGGTTTGCCGATTCGCACGGTGGCGTTTGCGTGCTCAGTGAGTGGGCAAGCATCTGAGCAACGGGTGACGCAGAGCGTGTTCGATCCCATGGGGCGGCTGGTGGCACAGCGCGACCCGCGTGTGTTCGCGCACGCTTCGGCTCCGGCCAATCTGCTGACCGTGTTCAGCCTGTCCGGTCAGGTGTTGGCCACTGACAGCAGCGATGCGGGGTGGCGGGTCAGCCTGGCGGGCGAGGCCGGGCAGATGCTGGAGGTATGGGACACCCGCGAGAGCCATTGGCAAACCGCTTATGACGACTCGATGCGCCCGGTCAGCGTGACTGAAAACCGTAGCCATGTGATCGAGCGGTTCAGTTATGCGCAGCCCAACGCGGAGAGCGCCCGGCACAACCGCTGCGGCAGGTTGCTGCGCCACGACGACCCGGCGGGTACACGGCACATGACCGAATACGGCCTGGCAGGCGGAACGCTGGAAGAAACCCAACAGTTTTTGCGTAGCCTTGACCTGCCTCATTGGCCCGAGCCCGAGGCCCAGCGCGACCTGTTGCTGGAGGAGGCCGACCCGCTTATCAGCCGCTGGCACTTCAACGCCGCTGGCGAAGTGCTCAGCCAGACCGATGCCAAAGGGCATCAACAACACTTCAGCCACACCGTGGCCGGGCAACTGCGCGAAACCGGCCTGCAAGTTGCGGGCAGCAGCGCTGTAAAAATCTTGGTCAGCAACATCTGCTACAACGCCTTTTCTCAAGTCGAAAGCGAAACCGCTGGCAATGGCGTTGTCACGCGTCTGGTCCACGAAGCGTCGACCGGCCGTCTGGCTCGGCTACAGGCGCAAGCGCCCGGTAAACCGTTGTTGCAAGATTTGCATTACCGCTACGACCCGGTCGGCAACCTTGTTGAGATTGAAGACACAACCCTGGCCACCCGACATTTTGCCAATCAGCGCATCGAGCCCATTCGCCGCTTTACCCACGACAGCCTCTACCAACTGATTGCAGCCAGCGGTTGGGAGACTGCCAAGCCGTCACTCGGCCCGGACTTGCCGGCCTGGCAGACTTCGGACACCAGCCAGGTGGTCAATTACAGCGAAACCTATCGCTACGATGCGGCGGGCAATCTGCTGGAGCGCATTCACCTGGGGGCGATCAATCACACGCTGTCGATGCACATCGCCCCACACAGCAACCGCCTTATGCGCAGCGGCGAAACGGAACACAGCTACGACGCCAATGGCAATGTGCTGATCTTGCAGTCCGGCCAATCCCTACAGTGGGATGCCCGCAATCAACTGTGCGCAATCGCCCAGGTCACCCGTCAGCACGCCGCCAATGACGAGGAGCGCTATATCTACGGCGGTGGAGGCAAGCGCCTGCGCAAAGTCCGAACCTGGCAAGCTCAGGCCAATAGCCACACCGCCGAAACCCGCTACTTGCCGGGGCTGGAAGTGCGCACCAACAGCGCCAGCCAGGAACAGCTTGAGGTCGTCACTGTTCAGGCCGGGCGGTGCTGCGTGCAATGGCTGCACTGGGACACACCGCCCACTGGCCTTGGCAACGATCAGTTGCGCTACACCCTCGACGACCACTTGGGTTCCAGCACGCTGGAACTGGACGATCAGGCCCAACTGATCAGCCAGGAAACCTACTACCCGTTCGGCGGTGCCGCGTGCTGGGCCGGGCGTAATGAAGTGGAAGCCAGCTACAAAACCCTTCGCTATTCAGGCAAGGAGCGCGATGCCACAGGGCTGTATTACTACGGCTATCGCTACTACGCCCCGTGGCTACACCGCTGGCTGAACCCCGATCCGGGTGGCGCCATTGATGGCTTGAACCTGTATGGGTTTGTCGGCAACGACCCGATGGGGCATGTGGATGCGGACGGGCGTATACGCGTGCGCAAGCTCTCAGACGTGGAGCTCGGGGAGGATTGGATTGTGGACGCAGTGGGGGCCGCCCCTGAAATGACCGGCGCGCAAGCCCGAGCGTTATTGGCCGATGACGATACACAAGACAGTAAAGCTGGAGATTTTTCACTCGCGGCGGAGGTTGCAGATGCAGACCTTCAAGAGAGTGATTTTCAAGATCAGTTTCAGCAGATCATGCAGAGCTTGCCGGCGGCTGTTGCAGAGCCTCAGCCTGGGACGTCTTCGCAGGGCACATTCCTAGTGCCTGCTGTGCCAGCACTTAAGCGCTTTTACTGTGGTGCGGCTGGTTGCATGAAAGGGTTTGGATGGAAGACCCATCTTAAGGATCACTTGCGAACTCATACCGGCGAGAGGCCGCACCCGTGCACTGAACCTGGATGCTCAATGAGCTTTAAGCAGAAGGGCCAGCTTACGGTTCACTTGCGAACTCATACCAGCGAGAGGCCGCACCTGTGCACTGAACCTGGATGCTCAATGAGCTTTGCAATTCTCATCAGTCTTAAGCGTCACTTACGAACTCATACCGGCGAGAAGCCGTACCCGTGCACTGCGCCTGGATGCTCAAAGAGCTTTACCCTGAACGGTAATCTTAAGGATCACATGCGAACTCATACCGGCGAGAGGCCGTACTCGTGCACTGCGCCTGGATGCTCAAAGAGCTTTAGCGTGAACAGCCACCTTAAGGAGCACTTGCGAACTCATACCGGCGAGAAGCCGTACCCATGCACTGCGCCTGGATGCTCAAAGAGTTTTAGCCAGAACAGCCAGCTTACGCGTCACATGCGAACTCATGCCGGCCGGAGTACTTAGCCCATGACGTCGCTTCACGGCCTTACGATCTGTACGCATGGGGGTTGCACCCAACGCTTTAGCCACAATCATCATTTAAAACGGCACTGGCTCAAGAGCGGGCATTCAGCAATGCCCATAAAAAAACCTCGCCCCCCTGTGACAGGAGGCGAGGTTTTTAAATCGCAATCTTAAGCGGCGTCAGGCGACTTTGGACGGCGTACATCGGGTTGTTTCCAGGACTCGGCAGCGGCTTCGTCGATGGCTTGCTGGATGGCTTTTTTGCGATGCTCTTCGGCGCGGCGGCTGAAGAACCACACCAGGAAGGTCACCAGCGATACCGCCAGCAGGATCAAGCTGGCCACGGCGTTGATCTCGGGTTTAACCCCCAGACGCACGGCCGAGAACACTTCCATCGGCAAGGTCGTGGAGCCCGGGCCGGACACGAAGCTGGCCAGTACCAGGTCGTCCAGCGACAGGGCAAAGGACATCATGGCGCCCGCCGCCAGGGACGGGGCGATCATCGGAATGGTGATCAGGAAGAACACCTTCCACGGCTTGGCACCCAGGTCCATGGCCGCTTCTTCGATGGACAGGTCCAGCTCACGCAGACGCGCCGACACCACCACCGCCACATAGGCCGCACAGAACGTGGTGTGGGCGATCCAGATGGTGACGATGCCGCGCTCTTGCGGCCAGCCAATCATCTGCGCCATGGCCACGAACAGCAGCAACAGCGACAGACCGGTGATCACTTCAGGCATCACCAACGGCGCCGTCACCAGGCCGCCGAACAACGTGCGGCCCTTGAAGTGACTGATACGGGTCAGCACGAAGGCCGCCAGGGTGCCGAGCGCGACCGCTGCAATCGCCGTGTAGCAGGCGATTTCCAGTGAGCGCATGACCGAGCCCATCAGTTGGGTGTTGTCGGTCAGGCCGGTGTACCACTTCAGCGACCAGCCGCCCCACACCGTCACCAGTTTGGAGGCGTTGAAGGAGTAGATCACCAGGATCAGCATTGGCAGGTATATGAACAACAGCCCTACCACCAACATAAAGCTAGAGAAACGGATGCGCTTCATATCTTGCCCTCCAGCTCTTTAGCCTGGCTGCGGTTGAACAGGATGATTGGCACAATCAGGATCGCCAGCATGACCACCGCCAGTGCAGAAGCTACCGGCCAGTCACGGTTGTTGAAGAACTCTTGCCACAACACTTTACCGATCATGAGGGTTTCCGGGCCGCCCAGCAGTTCCGGGATCACGAACTCGCCCACCACCGGGATAAACACCAGCATGCAGCCCGCGATGATGCCGTTTTTAGACAGCGGAACGGTGATCTTCCAGAAGCTGTTGAAGGTGCTCGAACCCAGGTCAGACGCGGCTTCCAGCAAACTGTGGTCGTGTTTGACGAGGTTGGCGTACAACGGCAGAATCATGAACGGCAGGTACGAGTAGACGATACCGATGTACACCGCGGTGTTGGTGTTGAGGATCTGCAACGGTTGATCGATCCAGCCCATGGACATCAAGAAGCCATTGAGCAGGCCGTTGTTGCTCAGAATGCCCATCCACGCATACACGCGGATCAGAATCGCGGTCCAGGTCGGCATCATGATCAGCAGCACCAGTACGGTCTGCATCTCTTTGCGCGCATTGGCGATGGCGTAGGCCATCGGATAGCCGATCAGCAGGCACAGCAGCGTGCTGATAAAGGCCATCTTCAGCGAGCCCAGATACGCGGCGATATACAGCTCATCGTCGCCCAACATGGCGTAGTTGCCCAGGTTCAGCAGGATCTCGAGCTTCTGGTCAACGTAGTTGAGGATCTCGGTGTACGGCGGAATCGCGACGTCTGCCTCAGCAAAGCTGATCTTCAGAACAATGAAGAACGGCAGCATGAAAAACAGAAACAGCCACAGGAATGGAATCCCGATGACCACATGACGGCCACCGGGGGTTATTCGTTGCAGTCGACGTTTAAGCTTTCGCATGTTCATGAGCGCAGTACCACGCCGCTGTCGTCTTCCCACCAGACGTAGACCTGATCGTCCCAGGTCGGACGAGCGCCCTGGCGTTCAGCGTTGGCCACAAACGATTGCACCAGCTTGCCGCAGGGCAGTTCGACGTAGAACACCGAGTGGCCGCCCAGGTAAGCGATGTCATGCACCTTGCCGCGCGACCAGTTGTACTCGTAGGCCGGCTTTTCGGTGGTGATCAGCATCTTTTCCGGGCGGATCGCGTAGGTAATGTGTTTGTCTTCGACCGAGGTGGTCACGCCATGCCCGACGTAAATGTCGTTTTCCAACTCCGGGCTGTTGATGCGCGCGTAGCCTTCGGCGTCGTCGACCACTTCACCTTCGAACAAGTTGACGTTACCGATGAATTCGCACACCAGGCGGCTCACCGGGGTTTCATAGATGTCGATCGGGCTGCCGATCTGGGCGATCCAGCCCAGGTGCATGATGGCGATGCGCTGGGCCATGGTCATGGCCTCTTCCTGGTCGTGGGTCACCATGACGCAGGTCACGCCGACGCGCTCGATGATTTCCACCAGTTCCAGTTGCATCTGCGAACGCAGTTTTTTGTCCAGCGCACCCATAGGCTCGTCGAGCAGCAGCAATTTAGGACGCTTGGCCAGCGAACGGGCCAGGGCCACACGCTGGCGCTGACCGCCCGACAATTGGTGCGGTTTGCGCTTGGCGTACTGGGTCATGTGCACCAGCTTGAGCATTTCGCCAACGCGGGCATCGATTTCAGCGCTCGCCATTTTGTCCTGCTTGAGGCCGAAGGCGATGTTTTGCGCCACGGTCATGTGCGGGAACAAGGCGTAGGACTGGAACATCATGTTGATCGGCCGCTCATAGGGCGGCAGGTCGGTGATGTCCACGCCATCGAGGAAAATACGGCCCTCTGTTGGGCGCTCGAAACCGGCGAGCATGCGCAGCAAGGTGGATTTGCCCGATCCCGATCCGCCGAGCAAGGCGAAGATCTCGCCTTTGTTGATTTCCAGGGACACATCGTCCACTGCAATCGTCTCGTCGAATTTTTTCGTGACCCGGTCGATTTTGACCAGAACCTGTTTAGGGGTCTGATCGCCCTCGAGGGCTTTCTTATAGGCGCCGGAGGCAACAGCCATTTACGAAACTCCCAACAAATTTAGCAGCCCGAACAAGAGGTTCGGGCCTTGGATAGGTGGTCTTGCGAGCTATTTACCCGTTTTGACCTTAGTCCACGAACGCGTCATCAGACGCTGAATGTTCGGCGGTAGCTCGGTCGAAACGTAAGCCTTGTCCAGTACCGCCTGGGTTGGGTAAACCGCTTCGTCGGTACGAATGGACTCGTCCATTACCTTGTCAGCCCCAGGGTTTGGGTTGGCATAGCCAACGTAGTCACTGACCTTGGCGATGACTTCAGGTTGCAGCAGGTAGTTGATGAACGTGTGGGCTTCTTTAACGTTGCTGGAGTCTTTTGGAATCGCCAGCATGTCAAACCACAGGGCGCCGCCTTCCTTGGGCACGACGTAGGCAATGTTCACGCCTTTTTTCGCTTCTTCGGCACGGTTTTTGGCCTGGAACACATCACCGGAGAAACCGATCGCGACGCAGATGTTGCCGTTGGCAAGGTCTGAGATGTACTTGGACGAGTGGAAGTAGGTGACGTAAGGACGCACCGCCAACAGGGTTTTTTCGGCCTTTTTGTAGTCTTCAGGGTTGGTGCTGTTGGCGTTCAGGCCCAGGTAGTTGAGCACGGTCGGCATCATTTCATCGGCCGAATCCAGGAACGATACGCCGCAGGCTTGCAGCTTTTTGATGTTCTCTGGCTTGAAGACCACGTCCCACGAGTCGATTTTGTCGACGCCCAGGACTTCTTTGACTTTATCGACGTTGTAACCAATGCCATTGGTGCCCCACAGGTACGGCACGGCGTATTGGTTACCCGGATCGTTCTGCTCAAGGCGCTTGAGCAAGGCAGGATCCAGGTTGGAATAGTTGGGCAGCTGCGATTTGTCGAGCTTTTGGAAAGCGCCCGCTTTGATCTGTTTGCCCAGGAAGTGGTTAGACGGCACAACCACGTCATAACCGGTACGGCCAGCCAGCAGCTTGCCTTCCAGCGTTTCGTTGGAATCGAAGACGTCATACACCGGTTTGATGCCGGTGGCCTTTTCAAAATCGGCCAAGGTATCGGGTGCTATGTAGTCCGACCAGTTATAAATGTGCACGGTGGGGGCCGCTTGAACGCTGACTGCAAGCGCTAGACCGGCTCCGACCATCAAGGTCTTGCGAAACAAGGAAATAGACACGTGGTGGTCCTCTAAATAGTTGGGCCTGAGTTGCCCGTGTCTTCCGGCAGCTGAACCGCTAAAGACAAAACCGGCGCGCAACTTACCCTCGATAAACCTGCACAGCAAAGTTTTCTGCGATTTATTGCGATAACACGCTGATTTCACATGAAATCTGGCTTGTAGGAGCGAGCTCGTCTCGCGATCTTTTGATCTTTTAAAAGATCGCGAGGCAAGCTCGCTCCTACAAGATTGCCGTGTTACTTACCGGATTTGATCTTGGTCCAGCTGCGGGTCAGCAGGCGCAAGGTTGCAGGTGGCAAGTCACTGATCGCGTACAGATGTTCTTTGACTTCATCCGACGGATAGATGCTTGGATCACCCGAGATGTCTTTATTCACCAACGGTGTTGCAGCTTTGTTACCGTTCGGGAAACGAACACTGTTAGTGATCTCGGCCATCACTTCCGGTTCCAGCAGGTAGTTCATCCAGGCGTAAGCGGCATCAACGTTTTCGGCATCTTTAGGGATGGCGACCATGTCGTAGAAGCTGCCAGCACCTTCTTTCGGAATCACGTACTTGAGTTTGACCTTGTCACCGGCTTCTTTGGCGCGGCTGATGGATTGCTCCAGGTCGCCCGAGTAGCCCACTGCAACGCAGATGTTGCCGTTGGCCAGGTCAGAGATGTACTTGGAGGAGTGGAAGTAAGCGATCGAAGGACGCACCTTGAGGAACAGCTCTTCGGCTTTCTGCAGATCGTCTTTCTTCTGGCTGTTGGTCGGCAAGCCCAGGTAATGCAGCGCCACCGGCAGCATTTCGGTTGGCGAGTCGAGCACGCTCACGCCACATTTTTTCAGCTTCTCGATGTTCTCGGGCTTGAAGATCACGTCCCAGGAATCAATGGTGTCGACGCCCAGAGCGGCTTTGACCTTCTCAGGGTTGTAGCCGATGCCAATGGTGCCCCACATGTACGGGAACGCAAATTTGTTGCCCGGGTCACTGGCATCGCCAACGGCCTTGAGCAGAGCAGGGTCGAGGTTTTTCCAGTTAGGCAGCTTGGACTTGTCCAGCTCCTGGTAAACGCCGGCTTTGATCTGCTTGGCCAGGAAGTTGTTGGATGGCACGACGATGTCGTAGCCAGACTTGCCCGCCAGCAGTTTGGCCTCGAGGGTCTCGTTGCTGTCGAACACGTCGTAAACCACTTTGATACCGGTCTTGTCTTCAAACTTTTTGACGGTATCGGGTGCGATGTAATCGGACCAGTTGTAAACGTGCAGCACTTTGTCTGCTGCTTGTGCTGCCCCGGCCATCACACCCATCAAGGACAGGGCGAGAAGGGTCTTGCCAGCTTTTTTAAAACCTGATGCCTTCATCTGTAATGCTCCAATTGTTCTTTTAAACCACCGATTCAGCGACCTGATTTCAGGGTAACCAAAGCCGGCGGCTAGTCTGGCAAGATCCAGGGCAGGCTTTCAAGGGAAGAGCCTTGATTCTTAAGGCTCTAAGCGCAATTGCCTACATAAAATCCGCAGTTTTCTTGCGCCCAAAGCCTAGCAGTTAACCCTGCAATGCTTCCAAGGTCAGATCCAGGCACTTACGCGCCTTGGTCACCAACTCATCGATCTCGTCTTTGCTGATGACCAGCGGTGGCGCGATGATCATGGTGTCGCCGACGGCGCGCATGATCAGGCCGTTATCAAAGCAGAACTGGCGGCAGATCATGCCCACACCCCGGCCTTCATAACGTTTGCGAGTGGCTTTGTCCTGCACCAGTTCAATGGCGCCCAACAGGCCTACACCGCGCACTTCGCCCACCAACGGGTGATCGTTGAGTTCGCGTAAACGCTTTTGCAAATACGGTGCCGTTTCGGCGTTGGCCTTCTCGATAATTTTTTCTTCGCGCAGGATGCGGATGTTTTCGAGGGCAACGGCGGCGGCTACCGGGTGACCGGAGTAGGTGAAGCCGTGGTTGAAATCGCCGCCTTCGTTGAGCACGGCCACCACTTCATCGCGCACGATCAGGCCGCCCATCGGGATATAGCCCGAGGTCAGGCCCTTGGCGATGGTCATCATGTCGGGTTTGAGGTCGTAGAAATCGCTGCCGAACCACTCGGCGGTACGGCCAAAGCCGCAGATCACTTCGTCAGCCACGAACAGAATGTCGTACTTGGCGAGGATCTCTTTGATGCGCGGCCAGTAGGTGTCTGGCGGAACAATCACGCCACCGGCGCCCTGAATAGGCTCGGCAATAAAAGCACCGACGTTGTCGACGCCCAGCTCAAGGATCTTTTCTTCCAGTTGATTGGCTGCCCAGATGCCGAACTCTTCGGGGGACATGTCGCCGCCTTCACCGAACCAGTACGGTTGCGGGATGTGGGTGATGCCCGGGATCGGCAAGTCGCCCTGTTCGTGCATGTAGGTCATGCCGCCCAGGCTTGCGCCCGCCACGGTCGAACCGTGGTAGCCGTTTTTACGGCTGATGATGACTTTCTTGTTCGGCTGGCCTTTGATCGCCCAATAGTGGCGAACCATACGCAGCATGGTGTCGTTGCCTTCCGAACCGGAACCGGTGAAGAACACGTGGTTCATGCCTTCGGGGGCAATGTCGGCGATGACTTTGGACAGCTCAAGCACCGGCGGGTGGGCGGTCATAAAGAACAGGTTGTAGTACGGCAGTTCGCGCATTTGCTTGCTGGCGGCATCGGCCAGTTCGTCACGGCCATAACCAATGGCAACACACCACAGGCCGGCCATGCCGTCGAGAATCTTGTGACCTTCACTGTCCCAGAGGTACACGCCCTTGGCGTGAGTGATGATGCGCGGGCCAACTTCTTTCAATTGCTTGAAGTCACTGAAAGGGGCCAGGTGGTGATCGTTGCTCAGTTGTTGCCAGGCTTGCGTTTGCGGGTTCTTGCTAGTCATACAGCTCTCCTTTTATTCAGTTGGGGAGCCGCACCCTCCAGGCGCGGCCCCCGGCGTGTCAGACGGCGAACAGCAGGAATTCCCGCTCCCACGAACTGATGACGCGCTTGAAGTTCTCATGTTCGGCACGTTTGACGGCGACGTAACCGGTGATGAACTTGGTGCCGAGGTATTTCTCGACAGTCTTGCTGTTTTCCATCCGCTCCAGGGCGTCTTCGATGGTCAACGGCAAGCGCAGGTTGCGGCGTTCATAGCCGCGGCCTACTACAGGCGCGCTTGGGTTGATGCCTTCGACCATGCCGATGTAGCCACACAGCAAGCTGGCCGCAATGGCCAGGTACGGGTTGGCATCGGCGCCCGGCAAACGGTTTTCGACACGGCGGTTTTGCGGGCCGGCATCCGGTACGCGCAGGCCGACGGTGCGGTTCTCTTCGCCCCATTCCACGTTGACCGGCGCTGAGGTATCAGGCAGGAAGCGGCGGAAGGAGTTCACATTCGGTGCAAACAGCGGTAGCAGCTCAGGAATGAACTTCTGCAACCCGCCGATGTGGTTGAGGAACAGCTGGCTCATGGTCCCGTCTTCATTGGAGAAGATATTTTTGCCCGTGGCGATGTCGATGATGCTCTGGTGCAAATGCATCGCGCTGCCCGGCTCGCCGGTCATGGGCTTGGCCATAAAGGTGGCGGCCACGTCGTGCTTGAGCGCCGCTTCGCGCATGGTGCGCTTGAAAATCAGGATCTGGTCGGCCAGCGACAGGGCATCGCCATGACGGAAGTTGATTTCCATCTGCGCGGTGCCGTCTTCGTGGATCAGGGTGTCCAGATCCAGCTCTTGCAGCTCGCACCAGTCGTACACGTCTTCGAACAGCGGATCGAACTCGTTGGCCGCTTCAATAGAGAAGGACTGACGACCGGTTTCCGGACGACCGGAGCGGCCAATCGGCGGCTGCAACGGGTAGTCCGGGTCTTCGCTGCGCTTGGTCAGGTAAAACTCCATTTCTGGCGCCACGATCGGCTGCCAGCCGTGGTCGGCATAGAGTTTGAGGACCTTTTTAAGTACGTTGCGCGGTGACAACTCAATCGGGTTGCCCTGCTTGTCGTAGGTGTCGTGAATCACTTGAGCGGTTGGCTCAATGGCCCAGGGCACAACATAAACGGCGTTCTGATCGGGACGGCAGACCATGTCGATGTCGGCCGGATCGAGGAGTTCGTAATAGATGTCGTCTTCGACGTAGTCGCCCGTTACGGTCTGCAGCAATACGCTCTCGGGCAGGCGCATGCCTTTTTCGGCAATGAATTTGTTGGTCGGCGAAATCTTACCGCGGGCAATGCCGGTAAGGTCGGCGATCATGCATTCGACTTCTGTGATCTTGTGGTCTTTCAACCAATCGGTGAGCTGGTCGAGGTTGTTACTCATAAATGCCTCTGGGCTGAGTTTCCTGACTTGAATAAGTCAGGCGTTTACTGACGCATCGGCGTCGCGTTGGTGTGCGCGCCGTCTGCAGGCATCTCCGAATGCCTGGAAGATTGCGAGGTAAATCGGGTTAGAGCTTACCTGCCATTCGGGGTGCCATTGAACTGCTAAAGCAAAAGCCTTGCCGTGTTCTACCGAGACGGCTTCTACCAGCCCGTCCGGCGCAGTGGCTTCAATGCGTAGCCCCGGGGCCAACTGGTCAATGCCCTGGGTGTGAATCGAGTTGACGTCAAAGTCGATCGGCAGGCCCAAACCCGCCAGCACGCCGCCCGGTTGAACGTGCATGGCATGGCTGGGCCCGTACTGCACCTCAAGCGGTGCGCTCGGGTCTTCACGGTGCTCGATGAAACCGTCGACTTCGTGCAATTTCTGGTGAAGTGAGCCACCCAGGGCTACATTTAATTCTTGAAACCCCCGGCAAATGCCGAGCACCGGAACGCCGGCTGCCAGTGCGGCGCGGATCAAGGGGAGGGTGGTGCGATCACGTTCAGGATCATGCAGCGTGCCAGGCGCGCTGGCCGGGCCGTGATACAAATGCGGTTCGATATTGGAGGGTGACCCGGTAAAGAGCAGGCCGTCCAGACCGTCCAGAATATCGGACGGTTGTATGAGTTCTGCCAGAGACGGCAGGATCAGAGGCAAGCCTTTGGCTGCCACCGCGACAGCTCGCACGTACTTATCGCCAGTGATGTGATAAGGATGCAAACCGATCTGCTTGGTGCAGGCGGTGACGCCGATTATCGGCAGGCGTGACATGTAACACCCCGGTATTATTGCTGTTATGGGTTTGAATCGAGCTTAGCCTCGTTCATTTTTTTACACAACACCCCCGTAAAAAATACAACACGGCCCGCTCAAGCCTGCGGGTAGTGAAGCGATATAAGGGCGAAATTCGCCCTAAAATGCGTCAAAAATGCCCTTCGAGCGCTTTTTTGGGGCAAAAAATAGGTTGCTTGACTTCGGTATGCCGTTCGGGTTGACTGAAACCCGTAGCGCTCAATGATTGATATTTTTAACAACAAAGGTGTTGCATCATGTCGGTACCCCCGCGTGCCGTTCAGCTTAACGAAGCGAACGCGTTCCTTAAGGATCATCCTGAGGTTCTGTACGTAGACCTTCTAATTGCGGATATGAATGGTGTGGTGCGCGGCAAGCGCATCGAACGCACCAGCCTCCACAAGGTTTACGAGAAGGGCATCAACTTGCCTGCCTCTTTATTTGCCCTGGATATCAATGGCTCAACGGTGGAAAGCACCGGCTTGGGTCTGGACATCGGCGACGCAGACCGAATCTGTTATCCAATCCCTGACACCCTGTGCAACGAGCCATGGCAAAAGCGCCCAACCGCGCAACTGCTGATGACCATGCACGAACTTGAAGGTGACCCTTTCTTCGCCGATCCGCGCGAAGTACTGCGTCAAGTTGTTACCAAATTTGACGATCTTGGCCTGACCATTTGCGCAGCCTTTGAGCTGGAGTTCTACCTGATCGACCAGGAGAACGTAAACGGTCGCCCACAGCCGCCACGCTCCCCGATTTCCGGCAAGCGCCCGCACTCGACACAGGTTTACCTGATCGACGACCTCGACGAATACGTCGACTGCCTCCAGGACATTCTGGAAGGTGCCAAAGAGCAAGGCATTCCGGCTGACGCCATCGTTAAAGAAAGTG
The DNA here is from genome assembly GCF_009600165.1 of Pseudomonas sp. FSL R10-0399. Taxonomy (NCBI): domain Bacteria; kingdom Pseudomonadati; phylum Pseudomonadota; class Gammaproteobacteria; order Pseudomonadales; family Pseudomonadaceae; genus Pseudomonas; species Pseudomonas sp. FSL R10-0399. The sequence goes on along the minus strand of NZ_WIWK01000074.1, from coordinate 10,775 downwards.
CCCCGGCGCAGTTCGAAGTGAACCTGCACCACGTTGCCGACCCGATCAAGGCCTGCGACTACGCGGTACTGCTCAAGCGTCTGATCAAAAACATCGCCTACGACCATGAGATGGACACCACCTTCATGGCCAAGCCTTACCCAGGCCAGGCAGGCAACGGGCTACACGTCCATATTTCGATTCTGGACAAAGATGGCAAAAATATTTTTGCCAGCGAGGATCCCGAGCAGAACGCCGCATTGCGTCACGCGATCGGCGGTGTGCTCGAGACCCTACCGGCGCAGATGGCGTTCCTTTGCCCTAACGTCAACTCCTACCGTCGTTTCGGCGCACAGTTCTACGTGCCGAACTCGCCGTGCTGGGGCCTGGATAACCGTACGGTAGCGATCCGCGTACCGACTGGTTCCTCCGATGCCGTGCGTATTGAACACCGGGTTGCCGGTGCCGATGCCAACCCGTACTTGCTGATGGCGTCTGTGCTGGCCGGTGTACACCACGGTCTGACCAACAAAATCGAACCGGGTGCTCCTGTAGAAGGCAACTCCTACGAGCAAAACGAGCAAAGCCTGCCGAACAACCTGCGTGATGCACTGCGTGAGTTGGACGATAGCGAGGTCATGGCCAAATACATCGATCCAAAATACATCGATATTTTTGTGGCCTGTAAAGAGAGCGAGCTGGAAGAGTTTGAACACTCTATCTCCGACCTCGAATACAACTGGTACCTGCATACCGTATAAGCGATTGCAGTACTCAAGAAACGCCACGGGCTTTACTGCCCGTGGCGTTTTTTTTGCGCTGTGCAATCGGTTGACCCGGCTCGTACAATGCCTGCAGCCCCGCAGGAGACACCCATGACGCGCCTCGCCACACCACGAGCCACCCCTCGCAAACCTCGCGCACGCAGCCAGGGCCGAATTGATTCGATCCTTGCCGCCGCCCGGACCTTGCTGGCGATACAGGGCGTCGCCAGCCTGTCGATTTACAGCGTGGCCGAGCATGCGGGCATCCCGCCGTCATCGGTGTATCACTTTTTCGCCAGCGTGCCTGCCTTGCTCGAAGCACTCACCGAGGATGTGCACGGTGCTTTCCGCGCCTGCCTGCAAGCGCCCATCGACCACGGCGCATTGACGACCTGGCGTGATCTGTCGCGGGTGGTCGAGCAGCGCATGATGACTATCTACAGCGAAGACGCAGCAGCCCGGCAACTGATCCTGGCGCAGCACGGCCTTACCGAAGTCACCCGGGCCGACCGTCAGCACGACCTGGAACTGGGGCAACTGCTGCACGCGTTGTTTATGCGCCATTTTGAATTGCCAGTACTGCCGCAAGACGTCGACGTATTTGCCTTGGCAATGGAACTGGGTGACCGGGTGTATGCCCGCTCGATCCAGTTGCACGACAGCATCACCCCGCGCATGGCCGAAGAAGGCCTGCGCGTGGTGGATGCGTATTTGGGGTTATACCTGCCGCCGTTTTTGCCAAAACGACAACTGTAAAGGTCCCTCACCCTAGCCCTCTCCCGGAGGGAGAAGGAACCGATTGGGGGATGTTGTCGATGTTCTGCGGCCTGCAAGTCATGCACTGAACCTGAGAACACCGCGATAAAGCTCCCTCTCCCTCGGGAGTGGCTGGAGTGAGGGGCTGCTACCTGCTCCGCTTTCAAATCAGAACGGCGCATCACCCAAAATGGTCGCGCGGTGCATCACGCGACGGTTGGGGCGGTAGTCGTCCACGGCGTAATGCTGGGTGACGCGGTTGTCCCAGAAGGCCACGTCGTTTTCTTGCCAGCGCCAGCGGATGGTGTATTCAGGGCGGGTGGCGTGGGCAAACAGCAACTTCAAAATCGCGTCGCTTTCGGCCTCTGACAGCTCATTGATTTTGGTGGTGAAGCCTTCGTTGACGAACAACGATTTACGCCCGCTCACCGGGTGCGTGCGCACCACCGGGTGGGACAGCGGCGGGTTGTTTTTGCGGGTCTGTTCCCAGCGCGCGAGGTCTTCGGGGGTCGAGCCAAAACGCTCCAGCGGGAACGATTTGGTGAAGTCGTGGGTGGCGGTCAGGCCGTCCAGCAGCACTTGCAGCGGTTTGGACAAGCCCTCAAAGGCCGCGATGCCGCTGGCCCACAAGGTATCGCCGCCGAAGGCCGGCAGTTGCTTGGCGCTCAAGACCGCGCCCAGTGCTGGGGTTGGTAAAAAGGTCACGTCGGTGTGCCACACCGCGTTGTCGCGTACGTCGGTCACGGCCGTGTCCAGCACCAGCACTTCAGGCTGCTCCGGTACGTTGGGGTAAATCGGGTGAATGTGCAGGTCACCAAAGTTGGCGGCAAAACGCGCTTGCTGTTGTGGGGTGATGACCTGGTTCTTGAAGAAAATCACCTGGTGCTGAAGCAGCGCCTGCTCGATGGCATCGCGCTGTTCCAGGCTCAGTGGCCGGGTCAGGTCAACGCCGTCAATCTCGGCGCCAAGGGCAGAGCTAATGGGGGTAACGGTCAGGCTCATGGTCGTCTCGCTAGCAGCGCGCCGATGGGTCGGCGTCGTGTGATATTCGGTGTAATTAGTGAACCTGGCCGTGCCACGGCACCAGTTTGCGTTGCAGGGCGCGCAGGCCCATTTCCATGGCGAAGGCGATGATGGCGATCACCAGAATGCCCAGCACCACTACATCCGTGACTAAAAACTGTGCGGCAGACTGCACCATAAAACCCAGGCCGCTGGTGGCGGCGATCAGCTCTGCCGCAACCAACGTCGACCAGCCGACCCCGAGGCCAATGCGAATACCGGTCAAAATATCCGGCAAGGCGCTCGGCATAATTACATGGCGGATCAACTGCCAGCGCGTGGCGCCCAACGACTGTGCGGCGCGGATCTTGGCCGGGTCGACGGTGCGCACGCCGGTGGCGGTCGCAATCGCAATCGGGGCAAAAATCGCCAGGTAAATCAGCAGCACTTTCGACAGTTCGCCAATGCCGCACCAGATCACGATCAGCGGCAAGTAAGCCAGCGGCGGGATCGGGCGGTAGAACTCGATCAACGGGTCGAAAATGCCCCGCGCAATGCGGTTATGGCCAATAGCAATGCCCACCGGCACGGCCGTCAAAATCGCAAAGCCAAGCCCCAGACCGATACGGCTCAGGCTCGCGCTCAAGTGCTGCCACAGGGTGGAATCCATGTAGCCTTTGGTCGCCAGCAACCAGCCTTTTTCCAGCACGGCAGACGGTGGCGGTAAAAACAGCGGTTCGATCAAGCCGGCGGCGGTTACGCCCCACCAGGCAAGGATCAAGGTGGCGAGGGTCAGCACGCTGATCCAGCGTGTGCTCAGGCTGCGCTTTGCCGGGCGCGGCGCGTGAGGTGCAGCAACGGGGGCTGCGGCGACTTCATAACTGCTCATGCGCGCTCCTGCCGCTGGGCGGCACCACGTTGTGAAAACACGCGCTCAAGTACGTGTTCACGGGTTTCGATAAAGCGGGGGTCGGACTTGATCGAGCGAGCGGACTCACCAGCGTTATAACGCTGACCGAAATCCAGGGTCAGGCGCTCAACGATACGGCCAGGGTTGGGCGCCAACAGAATCAGATCCGTGGCCAAAAACACGGCCTCTTCAATGTCGTGAGTAATCAGGAACACGGGTTTGTCGGTGCGCTTGCACACTTGCAGCAACAGCTCTTGCATCTGTTCACGGGTGAACGCATCAAGGGCGCCGAAGGGTTCGTCCATCAGCAGCACACGCGGATCGGCCGCCAAGGCACGGGCCAGGCCCACACGCTGGCGTTGACCGCCCGACAGCTCCCACACACGGCGTTTTTCAAAGCCCGACAAATCCACCAGCGCGAGCATTTCACGGGCACGCGCTTCGCGTTTGTTGCGTGCCACGCCGGCCAGTTCCAGGCCGAAAGCAACGTTGGCCAAGACGTCTTGCCAAGGCAGCAACACGTCGTCTTGAAACACCACGCCGCGTTCAGCGCTCGGGCCTTTGACCGGGGCGCCATCCAGAGTGATGCGCCCGGCGCTAGGTTCAACAAAACCGGCAATCAGGTTGAGCAGCGAGGTTTTCCCGCTGCCCGAAGGGCCAAGTGCAACCAGCAACTGCTGAGGTCCGAGATTGACGGAAATATCCGACAGCACCGGCTCAGCTGCGCCTGGGTACTGTGCGCTGATGCGCTCCAGTGATAACAAGGCCATGACGGTCGATTCCTCAGTTGGCGTAGGTTATTGAGTGACGAACTGGGCGGTCACTGACGGTGCGTAATCCGGCAGAACAGCGTCGACCTTGCCTTGCTCTTTCAGGAAGGCGGCGGTGTCAGTCAGGGCTTTGGTGGTCGGTGCACCCAGCAGCACTTTTTGTTCAGCCGCTACCGGGTAGACGTTGCCTTCCAGCAGGCCAGGAATGTCAGCGGCCTTGGCGCCGGAGAGCTTCTCTACCTTGGCGACGTTGCTTGGGTTGGCAACCCAGGCTTTAGGGTCCTTGTTGTAGTCGGCGTAGGCATCCAGGGTAACTTTGGCGAATTCCTTGACGATTTCCGGGTGCTTGGCCGCGTAGTCCTTGCGCACAATCCAGGCATCAAAGGTTGGAGCGCCGAGCTTGCCCAGTTCGCCAGAGGTAATCAGCACTTTGCCGCTGTCTTTGGCCACGCCCAGTGCCGGGTCCCACACGTAAGTGGCGTCGATATCACCGCGCTTCCAGGCCGCGATAATGGCCGGTGGTGCGAGGTTCAGGATGGTCACTTTCGACGGGTCGATGTTCCAGTGTTTCAGCGCTGCCAGCAGGCTGTAGTGGCCGGTCGATACAAACGGCACGGCGACTTTTTTGCCTACCAGGTCTTGTGGGCTGTTGATGCCGGAGCCGTTGCGGGCTACCAGGGCTTCAGCACCGCCGATCTGGGTGGCGACCAAAAAGGTTTCGACCGGAACACCGCGGGTGATGGCGGCGGTCAGCGGGCTCGACCCCAGGTAGCCGATCTGCACGTCGCCCGAGGCGATGGCGGCAATGATGTCGGCACCGTTATCAAATTTGCGCCAGTTGATCTTGGCGTCGGTGGCTTTTTCGTAAGCGCCGTCAGCCTGGGCCACTTTGGCCGGGTCAACGGTGGTTTGGTAAGCCACGGTTACATCGTTGGCGGCTTGCGCAAAGAAACTGGCACCGGCCAGAGAGAGTGCAGCCAAAAGGCGTAGGGGGGTGTTCAGTTTCATCTGGGGGAATCCTCGGCTGGCGGCCGTTAATTGGCTGGATGCGAGGTTAAATGATCTAAGAATGAGTAAATAAATAACTTTTATGCATTAGCTTATAAAGTTATTGATCCTTCTTTACGTGCGCGCGCACGAGCTTTAACGGGTTTTTCCGGTCGCAGAAAATCGCTTCAGCGCCGTGACATGAACGCTTATTAAAAATTTCATAAAAATCTATTTATAAATAAGACCAAAGGCCGATAGCATCCGCCCGCGTGGTCGTAGGAAATTTCCTTTAATATGCCAATTAGTTATGAAGGATCTTGAAATAATTCTTTTTTGGTTTATAAAAAAGTCTTTAACCTACGCACACACCGCAGAGGACTAGACAAAGGTCGTAAACCTCAAACGTTACGATTGACTTGGCAGTCACTGTCTGGCGCTAATCGCGCATCTGGAGCACCGAGACGTCAGATTTCGGGCTAAAGAACTACAAAAATTAGAATTCAAAGGAGCAGCACCATGAAGAAGTCCACCGTAGCCGTGGCTGTAGCCCTCGGCTTGCTGGCGCAACAAGCGAGCGCTGAAGGGTTCATCGAAGACAGCAAAGCGACGCTGAAACTGCGTAACTTCTACATCAACACCGACAACCGCGACGCAGGCACTAAAGCTGCAGGCGCTCAGAGCAAGCAAGAAGAGTGGGGCCAAGGCTTCCAGGTGGATTACACCTCGGGCTTTACCGCAGGTACTGTGGGCTTCGGTCTGGATGCTATCGCTCTGCTGGGCGTACGTCTTGATTCGGGCGGCGGCACCAACGGCGCTACCTCGACGTCGTACGGCGGCACTGTGTTCCCGAGCAAGTCCAACGGCAAAGCGGTTAATGACTTCTCAAGCCTGGGCGTGACTGCCAAAGCCAAGTTCTCCCAGACCGAACTGCGTTACGGCACCCTGATGCCGAAACTGCCGGTCATCTCCTATAACGATGGTCGTCTGCTGCCACAGACCTTTGAAGGTGGCCAGGTCACCTCCAACGAGATCAAGGACCTGACCCTGATCGCCGGTCAGATCGAGCACGTTAAAGGCCGTAACTCCAGCAGCAACGAACAAATGTCCATTGGTGGTGCGAACGCTCGTACAGCCAACAGCAACAAATTCGTCTATGCCGGTGGTGACTACAAAATCAACAAGGACCTGTTGGTTCAGTACTACTACGGCAACCTGGACAAGTTCTACAAACAGAACTTCCTGGGCCTGGTCCACAACTGGGCAATCGGCCCGGGCGTGTTGAAGTCTGACCTGCGCTACTTCAACAGCAAAGACGACGGCCGTAATGGTTACGACCCTGCGTACTACAGCAGCGGCAACTACCAGAGCCTGGCGAGCGGCAGAGGCAAGGTCGACAACAACCTGTACAGCGCCTTGTTCCTGTACTCGGTTGAAGGCCACACCTTCGGTGGCGGCTACCAGGTCAGCAACGGCAGCAGCGACTTCCCTTGGCTGAACCAGGGCGACGGTTCGTCGAACTACACCATCACCGACTCGCAAATCCAGAAGTTCGGCCGTGCTGGCGAACGTACCTGGCAAGCACGCTACTCGTATGACTTCGCCAAGGTTGGCGTACCTGGCCTGACCGCCGGTGCTGTGTACCTGCGCGGTAACAACATCGACACTTACAACGCCAGCAAAGTACAAACCAACGATGGCGCAACCGAGTGGGAACGCGACATCACCGTGGCTTACGTTGTTCAGGAAGGTGCTCTGAAGAACCTGGGCTTCATGTGGAAAAACGCCATGTGGCGCAACACCATTGCTGGCCAGCGCAACCAGGACGAAAACCGTGTGATCGTGAGCTACTCGATCCCACTGTTGTAAGTCGGTTGTAGCGAAAAAAAGTAAGACGTATAAGTAAGAAAAATCCTGCCCGGCGCAATGCCGGGCAGGGTGTTTACCGAAGGGCCAGACGGCTCATTCGTAACACATTGAGTAGTCGCAGCTCCTTGCCGCTCCCCTTGCCTAAACCTGAATCCAGAGTGGACCTGGTGCTTTGTCGCGTCCAATGAAACAGTTTTTAGTATTCCTTTTGGTTCTAATTAAATCGATATTTATTCTTTTTAATTAGTTCGTGAAGCAGGCAGAGTAAGCCCATCACGCCCTGCCACTCACGACAAAAAAGGAGCTGCACCATGAGCCTAAGACTTGGCGATATCGCCCCCGATTTCGAACAGGATTCCAGCGCTGGCACCATCAAGTTTCACGATTGGCTGGGCGACAGCTGGGGCATTTTGTTTTCTCACCCGGCTGACTTTACGCCGGTGTGCACCACTGAACTGGGCTTCACCGCCAAGCTCAAGGATGAGTTTGCCAAGCGTGGCGTCAAGGCCATCGCGCTGTCGGTTGACCCGGTAGACTCGCACCACAAGTGGATTGGCGACATCAACGAAACGCAAAACACGGTCGTCAACTTCCCGATCCTGGCCGACGCCGATCGCAAGGTCAGCGACCTCTACGACCTGATCCACCCTAACGCCAGCGACACCCTCACCGTGCGCTCACTGTTCGTGATTGACCCGAACAAAAAGATCCGCCTGACCATTACTTATCCGGCCAGCACGGGGCGTAACTTCAACGAAATTCTGCGGGTGGTTGATTCGCTGCAACTCACCGACAACTACAAAGTGGCCACCCCGGCCAACTGGCAAGACGGCGACGAAGTCGTGATCGTGCCATCGCTCAAAGACGAAGACGAAATCAACAAACGCTTCCCTAAAGGTTATCGCGCGGTGAAGCCCTACCTGCGCCTGACGCCACAGCCAAACAAGTAACGACCGCATTCATCACCTTCAAAGTCACAGGGTTTTGGCCGTTTCGACGGCCTTTTTTTTGCCTGCTAATTCATATGCGTTTAAGGAATAAACAAATGAACAAATATGATTTATGGATATAAAAAACACCTGTTAAGGTCAGTTCCATCTAAGCGAAAACGCTGACAGAAAATTGAAAAATTTCATTCAAGGAAACCGTAAATGCTGGTTGTGACAATCGGAGGTAGCCCAAGTCAACGCTCCCGTTCCGGGGTGTTGCTGGACCGCGCCAAACACTGGCTCAACCAGAATGGCGTCGAAGTAGTGAGTTACCAGGTACGTGACTTTCCGGCTGAAGACCTGCTGCATGCGCGTTTTGACAGTCCAAAAATTATCGACCTGCTGGAGCAGATTGAGCGGGCTGACGGCCTGGTGATTGCGACTCCGGTGTACAAGGCCTCTTTCAGCGGTGCGCTGAAAACCATTCTTGACCTGCTGCCTGAACGTGCCTTGAGCCACAAAGTGGTGTTGCCCATCGCGACCGGCGGCAGCATCGCCCACATGCTGGCCGTGGACTACGCACTGAAGCCCGTGCTGTCGGCGCTAAAGGCCCAGGAAATGCTGCACGGCATCTTTGCCGAAGACAGCCAGATTGCTTACGGCGAAGGCAGCGCTCAGGCGCAGTTGGTGCCGGTGCTGGAACAACGTTTGAACGAGTCACTGGAGCACTTTTACAGCGCCCTGGCCCGTCGCCCAAAACCGCTGGACCCCGACATCCTCAACGAGCGCCTGCGTACGGCTCGCTGGAGTATCTGAACTTACTCACAACTGTAGGAGCGAGCTTGCCTCGCGATCTTTGGATCTTTTAAAAGATCGCGAGGCAAGTTCGCTCCTACAGAATAAAAAATAAAGGAGAGCGCCATGCGCCCTGTCATTTTACGTCGTGGTTTGGCCACACTGCTGGCTGCAGCCGTGTCATTAGGCGTGGCACTGCAAGCCCAGGCCGATACCGTACGTATTGGCTATCAAAAATACGGCACGCTGGTGCTGCTCAAGGCCAAAGGCACGCTGGAAAAGCGTCTGGCCGAGCAAGGCGTGGACGTGCAATGGACTGAATTCCCGGGCGGCCCGCAGCTGCTGGAAGGCCTCAACGTAGGCTCCATCGACTTCGGCGTGACCGGCGAAACCCCGCCCGTGTTTGCCCAGGCCGCCGGTGCCGATCTGCTGTACGTCGCGTACGAGCCGCCAGCGCCGACCAGCGAAGCGATTTTGGTGCCCAAAGACTCGACCATCACCTCGGTCAAAGACCTCAAAGGCAAAAAAGTTGTCCTCAACAAAGGCTCCAATGTGCACTACCTGCTGGTGCGCGCCCTTGAAGACGCCGGCCTGAAATACACCGACATCCAGACCGTCTTCCTGCCGCCTGCGGACGCCCGTGCCGCCTTCGAGCGTGGCAGTGTCGATGCCTGGGTCATCTGGGACCCGTACCAGGCTGCCGCCGAGCAACAACTGCACGCCCGTACGCTGCGTGACGCGACCGGCATTGCTGACAACCACCAGTTCTACCTGGCGACCAAACCGTTTGCTGAAAAGCACCCCAAAGTCATCGAAACCCTGATCGAAGAAGTGCGCAATGTCGGTGAGTGGGCCAAGGCGCACCCTGACGAAGTGACCCAGCAGGTTGCTCCGCTGCTCGGCCTGCCGGTCGATATCACCGAAACCTCGGTGAAACGCCAGGGTTACGGCGCGCAGTTCCTGACCCCGGAAGTGGTCAACGCGCAGCAAAAAATTGCCGACAGTTTTTACCAGCTCAAGCTCATTCCCAAGCCGTTGACGATTAAAGACGTGATCTGGACGCCGCCCGCTACCGCGGCCACAGCCCCTTAATGCTTGCCGTACCCCTTTAGGAGACCACTCCATGAGCCTCAACATTTTCTGGTTCCTGCCTACCCACGGGGATGGCCATTACCTTGGCACCTCCGAAGGTGCTCGCGCGGTTGATCACGGTTACCTGCAACAAGTGGCGCAAGCCGCAGACCGCCTGGGTTTTGGCGGGGTACTGATCCCGACTGGACGCTCATGCGAAGACTCCTGGCTGGTGGCCGCCTCGCTGATCCCGGTGACCCAACGCCTGAAATTCTTGGTGGCCCTGCGCCCCGGCATCATTTCGCCCACCGTGGCGGCGCGCCAGGCGGCGACCCTGGACCGACTGTCCGGTGGCCGTGCCCTGTTCAACCTCGTCACCGGCGGTGACCCGGACGAACTGGCCGGCGACGGCCTGTTCCTGAGCCACGAAGAGCGCTACCAGGCCTCGGTAGAATTCACCCGTATCTGGCGCCGCGTACTGGAAGGCGAAACCGTTGACTACGACGGCCAGCACATCCAGGTCAAAGGCGCCAAGCTGCTCTACCCGCCGATCCAGCAACCGCGTCCGCCGCTGTACTTCGGTGGCTCGTCGGAAGCGGCGCAAGACCTGGCCGCCGAACAGGTTGAAATGGTCCTGACCTGGGGCGAGCCGCCGGCTGCGGTCGCAGAAAAAATCCAGCAAGTGCGCGACAAGGCCGCCAAGCTCGGTCGCACCGTGCGCTTCGGTATTCGCCTGCACGTGATCGTGCGTGAAACCAACGAAGAGGCATGGAAAGCCGCCGACAAACTGATCTCGCACCTGGACGACGACACCATCGCCCGCGCTCAAGCGTCACTGTCGCGCTTTGACTCGGTAGGCCAGCAGCGCATGGCTGCGCTGCACGGCGGCAGCCGCGACAATCTCGAGGTCAGCCCTAACCTGTGGGCGGGCGTGGGCCTGGTT
>NZ_WIWK01000073.1:0-32054 GCF_009600165.1 Pseudomonas sp. FSL R10-0399 | reverse complement strand
GGCGCTCTCTCCTTCTGCCCGGACTTCGACGGTCTTGATGATCATGTCTCCGCCAGAGGCGTAGCACTGTTCGATTGCGCTCATGCGATACCTCCTATCCAGCTTGGCGTTTCAGACCGTAGGCGGCCTCGAGTGAATCTGACGCCTCGTTTCCTCCGGATCGAATCTGCGCTGCCCATAGGTTCAGGTATTCAGAGCCATCAGAATTGGTGCCTCGCTCGCTTTGCCCTGCACGAGACCTGTCCTCGATGAGATTTACTGTCAGGCCTTTCCCGCCTGCCCTTCCGCCTTGCGCGACCTGCTCCAGCGTACGATCCAACTTGGCACTGGTCTGAGCAGTAGTAACCCGCTCACCCTTTTGCAGCAACCAGGTGCCGGTTTCCGGTACCGCATCGATGCCGTCGTGCGCCATACCGGCCACAGAGCCGATCATCCCCATGAAACTGCCCGCTGCACCCAGGGCAGAAGCCGCAGCCGCCGGCGCCGCAAATGGGCCAACGATAGGAATGGCTGCCGTTGAGGTGAAAGCGTTCAAAGCAGCCATGGCAACCTGAGCCGTACCCCATTGAATCAGCATCTTCAGCGCGGAACTGGCGAACGTCGCGGCCATGTCCGAGAAAGACAGCTTGCCGGTGGTCACGAAGTTGTACAGCGCGTCATTCATGCCGGAGAAGGCATCGGTGAACATATCCTTGGTCTGGCCGGAAATGTCCCTGCTCTGATCCAGATAGTTATTCCAAGCATCGCCCACACCGTCCATCCAGTTGCTCTGGGCGGCATCGAGCTGGTTGTAATAGTCCTGCTGGATCACCATGCGTTCGGCGAGTGCCTCGCTGAGCAGCTCGGTTTCCTGCTCGTACAGCTCCTGACTGATATCACCAGCATTGCGCTGTTTGAACAGGTCAGAGACCTGCTTGTCATGCTCCTGTTGGATTTCCAGATCAGCCTGTAGACGCTCTTTCAGCTTATCGCCGGAGCCTGCGCCGGATAGTTCAATTCTGTAACCCTGCCTGATCGTTTGATTGGTGTCTTTCAGGGTTGCTCCGAATGCAGCCAGCTTGGCGGCGTCTTCGTTGGCCTGTTTCAGCTGTTTCAGGCTGTCCAGTTCGACAGCCAGACCTTCAAGGCGCTTTTGCTGCAGGGCATTGATGCCTACCAACTTGCCGCTTTCAATCTCAAACTGCAGCTTGGCTACTTCCGTGGCATTTTTACGCGCATCAGTGGTGGTATTGATAAGCTCGATTTGACGCTGATAATCCTCTTCCGTAGACGCGAATTTCTTCTGCACCTCGGAAACCGACTTGGTGTCAGCTTTCTGCATTTTGAGACTGGCATTAACCTTGTCGATCGCAGCAGCGTGCTTGAGCGCTTCTTTTTCAGACTCTGGATCCAGCTTGAGAATGCCTGCGGAAAGCTGCGCCCGAAGTTTTTCAACCTCAGTCAGCTTTCCGGCGACGACTGCCTGTTTTTTCAGACTGTCCAGATAGCTCTGGCCCGCTTTGTCGCTGGCAAATCGCACACCATTCAGCTCTGCCTGAGTTTTCTGGATGGCGCCTTTGAGCGCCTCTACCCGCTCGCCTGCCTGGTCCAGCGGCAACGCAAAAGGCACGTCACCGCCCGAGTCAGCGCCCGACTGCAAGCGGTCGTACACCTCTTCAGCATTTTTGAGTTCAGATTGAAGGCCATCAAGGGCGCCGCTCAGCTGTTCAAACGAACGCTTACCCAGATCATCAGGCAACATCCCTTTAACAGCACGACGAATGCGCGTAGACGCATCATCAAATGCGTTTGCAGCCTTGCTTGTACCTTCTTCAGCTTTGTCGCCAAAGTCCAAAAACGAATAGGCGATAAGGCCCACAGTGATAATCAATCCGGGCCAGCCAGCGGCCAGAGAAAGCAAGGCGCGGCCTGCTTTTGCAGCCATCGCAAAAGCTGCGCCAAGAGCAGTGCTACTGGCGGCCCATGCGGCCATTGTTGATGTTGCGGCCACTTGTGCTACGGCCAGTTGACCATTGACCACGGCAAGCGCTTCAGTCGCAACGGTGCGTTGTGCCAGGGATGCAGTGACGGCCGCAGAACCGGCAATGGTGGTTGCCGTCAACTGCGCCTCGGCGGCGGTAAGCTGCCGAATGATTGCCGTTTCTGCCAATCGCAGCTCGGCCATCCGGGCGACAGATTGTTGCCGGCCAATATCTGAAATTTGCGCACGCAGGCGTTGCTGCTCAAGTTCGAGCTCGGCCACTAATGCCTGGCGGACAGTTTGCAGGCGGGCCAAATCAGCCGTCTGCACCTGACGCGATGCCAGTACCGATGCTTCAGCGCTGGCAACAGAGCTTCGCGCCCGCGCCAAATCTGCAACAACTCCTGCCTTTACAGCCTCAAGCCTACGCACTTCACCCGCCGCAGCAATCGAATTCGCAAGTGTCAATTCTGCGGCGGCTTTAACATTGACCCGCATCGCATATGCACTGCTAAGTAGCCCTCCTGCGACTCTACCTAAAACCACATAGAGGCCGACCTCCAGAACTTTTGAGAAATTTTCAAACTTTGCAGAGTCGAGCGATTTCGAAAGAGCAAGTAAGGCTGATGTTGCAGTTGTTGATGCACCCGTAACCTGATCCATGGTTCCAACGTACTTGGTCAAACTGTTTTCAAGTACGGTGAAAGCGCCTTTTATCGAAGTTTGTGACCGGGCAAATTGATCATCAATGGAGCGACCCTGACTCAAAATCGATCGGAACAATTTTTCCGAAGTGATTGCACCCGCCTCACCCAATTTACGCAGATCACCAACAGCAACGCCTAAACCATCAGCAATCGAACGGGCAAGCCCTGGGGCCTGCTCAAGAACGGAGTTCAGTTCTTGTCCACGCAAAACGCCAGACGCAAAAGCCTGACCTAACTGAACCAAAGCACCTGCTGCAGCCTCAGCTGAGACGCCACTGGCAGACATTGCCTTGCTAATGGACTCTGTGACCCTTACGACCTCGGATTGATTAACTCCCAACGACTCTGTGGTTGACGCAATTCTTTGATAGAGCTCAGCCGTGGGCTCAAGAGCAGATTGAGAGCGCTGAGCCACCGCGAATACTTCTTGTGTCGCTGCGGCCAGCTCTAACTGACTGCTGGTTACTTGCTTCAACCTATTTTGTACTGAGGTCCAAGTTTCGGCATAAGCGATTAGCTCACGTGTGCCCAGATACCCTACAGCAGCAACTCCAATTGATTTAAGTGAGCTGACTATCTGGCTACTCGCGCTTTGGGTAGACCTCTCAATTTGCCCCATGCGGTTTGTTGCCGTTCGAGCAGCTCGATCCATACCCTGCTCAAAGCCGCCAATGCGCGCAATGAGATCGAGCGTCAGCGTGCCGAGTGAGCGCGAGGCCATTTATCAATCTCCAGATGTGAAAAAACCCGCCGAGGCGGGTTTTGGTTTCGTGTACTGACTATCGCTGAGAGGGCAAAGGCGATTTCCCACAATGCGGGCATACCAGATGAGCTTTGGCGAAAGCCGTAGAACATCTTGAGCACATAATTTCGTCAGGCGACGGAGTGCTTTTCGAGATTCCCGAATCAGCTGCAGCCTCAAATTGGGGCTCCAACTCATCAGCACATAATGCGACTTCGAGTTGCTTCTCCCGCTCTTTCGTCTGGCTGGCTTCTTCGAGATAACGCTTGTTGAACTCTATATTTTTGTCTGCGAGGCGCTCACTAGCAGTTTTAGAACGAGAGATAAGCCATAAAAATATGAAAATCAATGGAACAGCCACAACTGCAACAATTATGGCTGCAACAAAGAATGCCCCGTATGCGGCTACTGCAATCGCAACCAGCCAAAGTAACCCCGGAGCAAGAATGAGGGCAATGACGATAAGGACCAATAAAATGGCTAACTGCACGGGTGATTCCTCCCTGAAATGGGCGGCAATCTAACACTATCGCCCGGAAGCGCCCAACCGCAAGCCACTTACTGCCATGTCGCCATAGCCTCTTCCAGGCTGATCGTTGCCTGAGCCTGGCTGTAAACCATGAAATCGCTGAGGTCCATTTTTCCGCCGGCCACCTTGCTGGTCAGGTGGGTCAACAGCGCGAAGTGACGCTCCAGGCGCCGGTTTTGATCGAGAGTGCCGTACTTTTCTCGATAAGCGATCCAGTCCAGCACTTCGCGGTGGGTCAGCCGCTCCTTGGCTTCGGCAATGGTGCTGCCTCCGATGCGGTTCAGCACCAGTTCGTGCCAGAACTCATCGGAGGCGCTTAGTTTTTTGCTTGATCCTTCCCGGTGCCATTGGCTTCATTGACCGCGGTGAGGATGGCAAAGCCCAGGGACGACTCCAAGCTGAAGGCATCTTCGTAGCTAAGCGCTTCAGCACCCTCTTCACCCAGGAACACGCTGGCCGCGATGTATTTGGCGTTGCGGCTTTGCTCAGCTTCGTCCGGGGCAAATAGGCGTTCGATGACACCGAACGACTGGCGGCGGATATGTACGTTGAATTTATCAGTCACGTCCTTGCCGGTGGCCGGGTCGGCGTGGACCCAGGTGACTTCTTTTTTAACCAGTGCGCCGTCGACGATTCCGCCTTTGGCTTTGATTTGCTTGAGATTCATGGAAAGCCCTTAGATGGTTTTGCGAATCCAGGCGAGACCGCCGGAACGCTGAATGGAAACGGTCGAGGCAACCACTGCGTTTGCCGCGAAAGAAAACGGGAAGTCGGCCACATAACCCTCAAAGGCACACCAGGTGCGCGTCTTCGGGAATTCAAAATCGTCACCTGCCTCATTCAAGGTCGGAGGTGCTTCCCCATCGGCCCAGCCAATGGCCCACTTGATATTGTCTTCACCATCCGCTTCCGACAGCTGATGCATGCGGACGTGGCTTGCATTGGTGGGGTCGGCGTTGAGGCCAATGGATGCCTGGCCCGGGGTGCGCAGACCTTTTTTGTAGCGGCGCTCTTTCTGGCTGAGGCAGGTGTCTTCAATCTGGTCTGCCGGTGAGCCCGCCGGGTCGAAGGTGGTGATGCACTCCACCTCCATGACGGTCAACGGGCCGGTACCGGGCAAGGCCTGCACAAGGATGTAGGCCTGCGTGCCCTGTGTGAGAACGGACATGGGTGTCTCCTTTAAACGAAAAAGCCCGCTCAAGGCGGGCTGGGGGCGGTGTTGGTTTAGCGCGGTACCAGCCAATCCACATCGAAGCTGTAGCGGTAGGTCTTGGTGGCCGGGTCGTGTGAGTCGCCGCCCCAGCGCGCAATATTGGCCTTGAGTTCAATAGCGTTTCTGATGGCTTTGGCAACGTCACGTGCCTGTGTCACGGAGAGCCCGTAAACATCGATTTGCAAGCTGAAACCGTCGATGTCCGGGCGGTGAGCAAGATAATTTTCAGGGTTGCCGCCTACCGTCTGCCACACCACATAGGGCTTGGCGACACCTTCGGGCGCCTCGCCAAAGGGGTAGATCCGCACGGGCAAAACGCCCAGCAAGGCCGTTACCGCAGGGTCAGCGGCGCACACGGCGAATATCGGCGCATACATCAGCGTGCCCCCAGCAAAACGTTGATTTCAGTGTTCAGCACCGCGACAAAGCGATCGGTGACCGCCTGCAAGTTGCTGGAAAACGCCGGACGCATAAACGGCACCGCAGGGTTATGTTCGGTACCGAGCTCGATATAACGCCAGTGCCGGGTGTCACCGCCCGGGTTGCCGGAAGCATCCTTGCTGTGCTGGTTGGAACCCGAGCCGCCGCGCACGCCGACCCGCATCACCACTCCGCCTTCGCGCTTGGACTGCTTGCTCGACTCCTGGGTGACCAGGTTGCGGAACACCTTCTCTTTGGTGGCCGGGTCGTCGATGGCCTTGGCGTTGGCTTTCGCGGCGTCACGCACGATGTTCATCGCCGCCCTGGCCGCTTTGCGCAGCCCTTTCTTTTGCAGCCGTGGGCCAAGGGTGCGTATTTTGTCGACTACGCCGTTAAGCCCCTGAATATTGAAGTGCATACCGTCAGCCATCATTCACCCCCGTAGCGACAACAAGGGTCAGGTACTCCAGGCCCGAGTTTCTGTCCGGGAGTGGCTGACCGATGATTATGAAGATTTGCCCGCGATGCAGTACGCGCATGGTTGGCAGCACACCCGGGCGATAGCGGATCGTGATCCGCCCGCTGGCCTGGGACTGGCTTGCTTGCGCGGCAATCAGGTCGCGGGCGCTGAGTGGGTCGACTGCCGCCCATACACGCGCAAACTCAACCCAGGCCGTTACTACCTCGCCTGTGACCGGGTCTTGCTGTGTGGTTTGGTGCTGGATGACGATCGGGTGTCGCAGATCCCCCGCTCTCATGGCTCAGGCTCCTTTCTGGCCGGGCCTGTGAAGTTGCGGGACGACCACAGCAACGACTCCACCCCGAGCGGCACCTTGTCCGCCGTGGTGCCCACAACAACCGCTTCGCGGACGGCGTAGGAGTTGCCAAGCAGCAATAGCAACGCTGATTTGAATGATGCGGGTATGTCGCTGGCTTGAAGAAATTCAGGGTTGTCGCAGAACCACAAGGCCCAGGCCAAAGCAGACTCGGCATACAGCTCGATCAGGTCGTCGTCCTCCTGGTGATCGACCCGCAGGTGCTTGCGCATCAGCTCAATCGACAGCAGATCCGCAACGGTGATGGTCATTTTTTCGAGCCTTTCTTCTCAAGGTCGACCGGAGTTGTGGGCTCTGGCTCTGGCTCTGGCTCTGGCTCTGGCTCTGGCTTCAGGATTGGATCGGCATCGACGTCTTCTGCCAAGCCCATTCCGATCAATGCTTCTGCATATTCGTCTTTTACCACCCGCACTTCGAACTGGTCGAAGCTGCCAGCGTGATAGTGCGAGAACTGACGCAGTGCGCGAATTTTGGTCATTGCGGTACCGGGACAGTTGCCTGCCCCGCCTCGATAATCAGCCGCCTGCAGCTGGGTTGAAAGTGCCTTTGATGATCGCGGTTGGGCGGTAGTGAGACAGGGCCAAACGCTCTTCACACAGGATGGTCAGCATGTTTTTGACGAAGTTGTCGCGGTCTTGGTTGCTGACCTCGACCGTAGCGTCCATGCAGTCCCAGACCTGCGAGGCGAGATCAAAACCGCCCACGGTGAAAGTGCCCAGCGCCTGGGTCTTTGTGGCTACCACGGGCAGGCCCCACATGACCTTCGCCGCAAACGCGGCAGGGCCACCGAAGAGGTAACGACCATCCGCGTCTTTCAGCAGCGCAATCGCATGCCAGTCGCGAGGGTTGAGGATCAAGCCCGAGGCCTCAAATTCGGATTCGCTGGTCTGGAAGATCGCATGGGCGATCTGGTCGGCGCGGGTATCGCCTTCCTTATCCAAGCCTGCATCGTAGGCCGTGGCCACCTTGTTCAGGCCGATCAGGTTGTCGCCCGTACCGTCACCGTTGAGCAACTGGCCCTCTTCCACCAGCGCCAAACCGAACAACAGCCGGTTGTTAACGTAGGATTCCAGCATCGGCGCGTCATCCATCACCTGGCGCGATGCCTGAATCCAGTGAGCGATGGTTTTGACGTTGGCGGTTTCTTTGGTGAAGGTCAGTTGAGACTCTGGCTTCAGAGTGCCTTCGGCCACCGATGCGGCGCTGTTGACGAAGACGTTTTCACGAACGTACTCGATTGCATTGGACGTGGTGCGGCCCTGGGCCAACAGGTCACGGATGGTTAGGCGGCGCAGGCCCGGCATCAGGATGCCAGGGTTTTGCTGCGCCTGAATCAGCGTGCCGGCAGAGCCCGCGCCACTGCCCAAAGCCTTGTTAAACGTCTTCACGTCAACTTTCCCGGAGGTCGAGCCGTTCCAGGACTTCTTGAGATCTTCAGCGGTGCGCTCGGCAAAGGACTTTTTGGTCTCTGGATTGTCCAGGCTGCCAGCCGCCAGTTTCTGCTCCAGATCAAACAGCCGGGTGCTGGATTTGGTCAGGTCGGCCTGGACGGTCTGCAGGTCGGTTTGCAATTTTTTGCTGATCTCGCCGGTGGCGGCGATCTCTTTTTTCTGCGCATCAAACAATTGGGTCATGTTCGTTTGTGCGGTTTCGATTGCCTTTTGGATATCAGCCAATTCGGACATGAATTAGTTTCCTACAGATGGGAAGGACTTGATGCGATCAAGGATCGCGTTGATTTCGCCACCTTCGGAGTCGCTCCGAACTGCGGACTTGATGCGGGCGATAAACGCCAACGCTTCGGACTTGGAGAGCCCGGCGGAATCTCTCAGCCAGTTCTCCGCGTCACGGATGGTTTCAATGGTGTCCATGCTCTTGAGCGCCGATACCGTGGCGTGCTCATTCGCGGGGAAGGTGCAAATGCTGATTTCGCTCAAGCGAGAGACGTTTTTGAACGAATGGCCGGTCGCAATGGGCGCGCAGTCACCTTTGGCCGCCGAGAACCCCACAGACATGCCGCCCACGGTGCCGTGGATCATTGCCGCCTTGAGCGCGTCCGACTGCGGGTTGCCGGGGGTCAGTTCACCCCGGACATGCAGGCCCGTGCTGTCCTCCGACAGATCCAGCCACTTGCCCACCGGGATTTCATTGCGCCGGTGGTTGAAGAACATCGCCACCGCCCGGGATTGGGTTTTCAGCGCGGTAGCAAAGGCGCCCGACTCAATGATGTCGCCGTCGCTATCGACCACGCTGAAGACGCTGGCATAGCCTTCGAAAATGCCTTGGGCGCCGCCGCTGGAAAACTTGATTGCGGCCTGATCGAAGGCCAGTGTTTTGCAAATGCTCGGCATTTCAGTCTCCAGAAAAACTAAACCCCGCTGGGTGCGGGGTTCGTTTTGCCAAGTTGGGTAAGCGGCACGTTCTGAGACTGCCGGGTTGCGACGTCGCCGCCGGGGAGTGGCGGACGGTTATCAACGCGCCGGCCCTCGTTCACCGTGAGCAGGCCCGTGTCGATTTTGGTCTTCATGTAATTGGCTCGTGCCGTCGAGTCACCGCTCAACAATCCGTCGCGGTTGTGCTCGGCGTGGATGCGGCCCAAGTCCGCGGGTTTGATCAGCCAGCGCAAAATGCTGGTTTCCCAGATTTCGAGGTACGGGTCCAGGGTGTGCTGCAGGAAACCGAGATTCTGCTGCTCGATGCCGGAGCCCCAGCTGGTGGATTTTTCGACATCTCCCACCAGGTGCGGCGGCACGCCGAAGAACCGGGCCAGTTCGCTGACCTGAAACTTGCGCGCTGCCATGGTTTCGGCGTCCTGCGGGCTGACGCCGATGGCCTGGGTGGTGAACCCCGCCTCCAGCACCCAAAGACGCTTTTTGACCGGCCCGCCGGAGATCTCCTTGAAGTTCTCCTCAAGCTGATCGCGCTGGGCCTTGTTGAGCGTCTTACCGTCGCCGGTCATCAGGATCTGCGGCGACTTCGCGCCATTGGCATAGAAGTCGCGCTGCTGATCCTCCATCGCCACCGCGACACCGACTGTTTTGGCGCCGAAGGCAATCGGGGAAAGTCCCACCAGCCCGTTAAAGCCAAAGCCCTTGAGGTGGAAAATCTCCGACTGTTTGAAGTCGGCGTATTCACTGTCACGGCGGTAGCGGTACACAACCCGCTTTCCCTCTAGTCGCACGTCCATATTGACCGACATCAGCGGCACCAGACTGATGATGTCGCCCACGCTGTTGCGCTCGATCAGCGCGTAGGCGTTGCCGTAATAGCAAAGCTGCATGGTCATGGCGGCGCGGAAATCGAAGGCGGTCATAAACTGGTTGGGGCTGTAACGCAGCAGGCGTGCCAGCGGGTTATCAAAGCCAACCTTGGATCGGTCCTCGCCCTTGGTTTCAAACACGTCCAAGGGCAGGCAGGCCGTTACGCTGGAGATAAGACGCACGCAGGCGAACACGGTGGAGATTTGCAGCGAGCGTTCATCGTTGACGACTGAGTCGCCTACCACACCAGTCGCGGAGACAGGCCCGGTCTGAGAGCCCTTCTCGGGAGAGACCAGGCGCCCACCAACGAAGAAGCTCGCCATACGCGCCCAGAAAGGACTGCGGGTGCGCAGATCAATGCTGTAGTCGGTGTCTGCCATTACATACTCATTGGTCGATTAAGGAAGTCATCGATGTTTGCCGAAGGCATGGGGTTCAGTGACAGCAACGTCACCGCGTTAAACGTGGCCATCAGCGGGTCGATCTTGGCCGAGCCCGACGCCTGCTTGGTGATCAGGATCGAGTTGCCGCGTGGCTCGACTTTGGCGTTGCCGCAGCACCAGGCCATCATCGGCTGACCGCCGTGAATCAAGGTGCCTTCGGCCAGTTTGCGTTCGGCGGTTTTGATCGCACCGCCCAGCTTCCAGCCCTGGGAAATCCCAATGACCTTTTCCTCGGGCACACCGGCTTCGACCAGGGCATCGAGAATCGCGCCGATACCAGCCGGATCCAGCCCCGCCTTGTCCAGTAATCCAGCTTGCTCAACTCGGGCGACCAGATTCGCTACCTGCTCCACGTCCTGACCGATCTGGTCTACCAACGTCAGGTTTCCGTCTTTGGCAAAGTCATGGAAGTTGGCCGCCACGGACTGGCGACGGGTCAGTACGGATGGGTGGGCCCAGGCGTGAGTCCACAACAACCACTCGCGGGTGGCTCTATGCCTGCCGACAGCCGCAAAGCCCAGCAAGTCATCCAGCCCGCCGCCGTCGATGCCGATATCGATCACTTCACACTGGCGCAGCAGGTCATCGAAGCTCAAGCCCGGACGCTTGCCCTGCACTTCCCAAAAGTCTGCACCGGCCCAGCGTTCGGACAGCAGCGCCAAACCGACTTCGATATTGGCGTGCTTGGCCAGAAAGCCGCGCAGCTCTTCTTCGCCTGCTTCCTGCGCCATCTTGAAGCTGCGCAGCAGGAAGGCTTCGTCCACCGAGAACCCCATGTTCGGGTTAACCAGGTGGAAGTTTTCGACCAGACGGGCTTCGCCGCTTTTGATCATCGCCTGCGGAAACTCGTAAATCACCGGCAGGAACTGGTTGTCATCGATACGCCCGTCGCGCACAGCGCGGGAGTACTTGAGCTTTTCGCGGAACACACCGGCAGGCGGCTCGTTGGACTGCGTGGTCAGCCAGATCACAAAGCCTTCAGGCCGTGACGCCAGACCGCCCGTAGCTTCGCGGATGATGTCCGGAGCCTTGACGTTCTTGCCGAACAGCCAGGCTTCGTCGATCAGCACGCCCACGGCCTTTTTGCCGCCCACCGTGTCGCCATCGGCGGCCACCACCTTGAGTGTGGCGCCGGTTTCGCGGTGGGTGATGGTGCGCAAGTGCGGCTGGACGTGCATCAGGTCGCGCAACTCTTCGTCGTGCTTGACCATATCGGCCGCAGGCTTGAACGAGTTGTCGGCAATTTCCTTGGTCGGGGCCAGGATGATGAACTCGGCCGACATGCGCCAATTGCGGATCAGTGCAGTGAGCATGATCCCGGCGGCAATGGTCGACTTGGAGTTCTTCTTCGGAATACACAGCATGTATTCCGAAATCATCCGGCGCCCGGTGGTGTAATCGTAGGCGCCGAAGATCGCCCCGGCGAAGTCGAACACCCACTCGGCGCAGGACTCGCCAATGGTCGGGCTACCCGGGGCGTCCACGATCTTCAGTTCGCGCAATACGGCCAGACCCGCTTCGGCCTCTTGTGGAAACAGAGGGCGCGGGATAATCGACTGCCCCAGGCGCAGTTTCTGCTCCCAGTCCGGGCAGGCGGTCGTCCATTGCATTTACTTGACCGCCTTCAATGGTGGTGGGCTTGAGCCGAAGCGCCCTGCCCCGGCAACCTTCGCCGCCTTTTCGCGCTCAGTCTTCTTGCCGGTCTCGCCTTTGCGCGGGTGCATAAAGGGCATCAGTGCTTTGGCAGCATCAACCCGCAGCTTTTTTTCCGTTTCGTGATCATTCATGGCTGCCAACAGGAAGGCCTTCGGGTCGGAGTAGGACAAGACCTTGCTCAAATCGAAGCCCGGGCTGTCGTCGGGCTCGGCTGTTTGCGACGCCTCGACAACCGGTTGTTGCGCTGCTGGAGCTTTAACAATTTTGTTAACTTTTTTGTTAAAGGTTGTCCCGGCCATTGCAGCCATGACGTAAGGGTCTTTTGCCAGCCGCGATCCGGCAGCCGATGCGCTGGACGCCGCGTAGCCTGCGGCAATGGCTGCGTCCTTGTTTGAGGCACCGCCCCGCAAAGCGTCGACGAATGCCCGCTTCTTGGGTGTTAAAGCCATTAACAAAAATTCCTGAAAAGGGGAAAAAATGTGCGCGTGCGGGGATGGGTGGTCTAGGAGCAAAAGGCCTCTGGAGTTTTACCCTCCCCCTCCACCAAATGAGAAACATTCTCATTTAACCAAATAAGAATTATTCTTAAGCCCACAAATGCGAATTAATTGCAACAACTTTATTGATAAATATTCTTATTTGGGCGCTTGTGACCTATACGAACAATAAAGATTGACATTGAAAGGCCCTTCAACCTGCTGACTCCTCTCGTTTTTTTTCGATATCGTGGCAAGGTCTGCACAGCGACTGCCAGTTGGTGCGATCCCAAAACAGCGTCATATCGCCACGGTGCGGGATGACGTGGTCGACCACGCTGGCCGCTGTCACCCGGTCATCACGCTCACAGTAGACGCACAGGGGATGGGCATTGAGGTGTACCAGTCGCGCCTGTTGCCATGCGTAACCGTAACCGCGCTGGGTCGAGGTGGCCTTGTCACTGCGCCATGACCCAGGCACTGCGGTTGCGATGCGATTGGCCTGGGGCTGCAGCCGTGTGGCCAGTGTCTTGAGCCGGCTCATGCTGGATGGCGTGGCGCGCCGCTCATGTAGGTCAGAAGCTCTGACTCGGGATCCTGCTCAATCCCTTCTTCCGCCAAGGCTGTGATCAATTGGGTCTGCTTGGTCGCTATCCGTTCGAGGATCGCTGTCTGCCTGATCTGTTCGGCCAGCACCTGACTTAGTAGGCTGGCCAGGGAGTTCTGCTTCTCGCTCATGCCTCAACCCTTGCGTAAGTACGTGACTGCGCCTTCATGTCAGTGATATCCACCACCACAATCTCAGCCTCGGCATTCACCGGCTGGATGATCTCTGGATACACGGTGATGATTGCCTTCCATGAACCGCCCGCCTCAGCCTTCATCTCAACCGAGCGCACGCCGGACAACTCGCTACCGTCACTCAGCATCACCTTCGTGCCCTGAGCTAACTGGACACTGCCTGGGCTCAGGCTCGGCGGGGGTAGGATCGTCACCACGCTTAAAGAGTTCTTTTGCTCGCTCATATGCAATCGCCTTCCACTTGTTGAGTTGTTCGCGCCGGGCGGCGCAACCGGTGCAGGCCATCAGGTGCACCTCTTCCAGTATCGCAACATGTCGCCAAGCTGCAGCAGTTCGTTAATTGCTCGCATGCGCAATGGGCAGGCGGCATTAAGGCACCGCGCGTGGAAATAATTAGCCTTGGCCACAGAGGCCTTGGCGTAACCCACCAACCAATCGGGTGCGCCGGCCTTGATGCAGGCTTTCAGATCACTCGTTGTCTTGCGCAACAGGTCTCGATATCGCATCACAACCTCCTGCCTTCATTCAGACCGCCGTGGCAGCTTGAAGTCAGCGAAGCGATCAGCCAGGTCGGCGATCTTCTTCACACCCAAGAAACCAATCCAGATGCCTGCCGGTGTGGCCAGTGTGGATGGCAACCCGAAGTACTCAAGCACCGCGATCAGGCTGGTGGTGAGCAGCATGCAGATAGTTGCTTCAAGCATCGCCTGACGCCGAGTGCCGCCGCCGTAGATGATCCGCAGCGCGGCCATTACAAAGGACAGCGTGGCGGCATAGATCGTCGGCGAGTGCTGACTCAGCCACGCGAGCGCTATCACCCAGGTGTCTGGCTTATCAGGCATATGAGGCATCCGATGTCCTCCCGGGCAGGGAGCAGAATTGATTCGGCCCCGACAGCACTCCCAGCTTGAGGCGATGGGTGTGGCGGGGCCGAAAACGAAAAAGCCCAGCGCGGTGGCTGGGCTTTGAGAATTGGTTATGTGTTGTTGCGGGCTGTTCAGTATCACCACACGCAAGATCGACATGATGGGGTTAATTTACGATCAAACCGCCATCATGGTCAAGCCGCATCTATAAAGATTTCTTCCCGGTCAAAGATCTCGGTTGCATGGATAACAGCAGCCTCCTCCAACTGCTCAAGGCATTTGGCAATACCGGTCTTCCAGCGGCGCCGCGTGGACTCAGGCTTGCCCTCATTATCCCAGGTGTTCATGTCATAGAACTCAGTTGGTAATACGATCATGTCAGTGGAGCGCTTTATGTATTGGGCACGCCCAACAGCCACATCAATCGTCCGGCCGGAAGCAATCATTTTGCCGATAGCAGCATGCTCAAGATCGTCGCGAAGGCTTCTGCTTACAACCTCTCGCCCTGTACGAGCAGGCACCTGTAGCCCTTTCATCTTGGGTATGGCCCAAGCAGTGACCGCTTTGTAGACGAACAACTGCGGGGCAGGGGATGTAACGCGGCTAATAAGTCGCCCAATTGCCCCGACCTTGTTCGCCTTATGCGTCGAGTACTTCGCCACCAGCACATCCCACTGAGCCGGGGCCAGCTCACGGTGCAGCAGTGCATACAGACAGCAGTCATAGTCGAACTTGTCTCGCACCGAGATGCCGGCGCCCTGCCCGCCTGAGCGCAACTCGGCATCGATCAGTTTCTGCCAGCTCTGCTTGGTGGAGTTATCTATGTTGTCTGCCGCAAGCACACGCACCAGGGTGCCCATTACGTCTTTGTACATACCCATCACTTGATCTCCAACGCTACTGACCGGGTGGACTTCAAAGCCCGCACACCACATCTGGCCAACACCATGTTCTGGCAGGCATGAATAGCGCTGCAGAACTCTTTCTGTTCCATCGGATGTTCGATGGGCAGCTTCAAGTATTCATTCCAAGCATCCCCCAGCATCTGAGCAACCTTGGCTTCTTGATCAGTCAACTCAGCAGCTGCGGTGGCCATTTTTAATCCTCTACTGTGGTTGTTTTCTGAATAGCGCTGCGCGCCACGCCGTTAGCGGCTTCCAGCGCATTACCGGATTCTCCGAATCTAACGCCTGTCTGCCCGTGGATCAGGCTGAAACCCTTTTGGTCTAGATGGGCGTGCCACTTCTCCAGCGCGTCACGCTTGCGACTCATCACATCCGACTGGATGTACACCTTCACGCTGTGACCCATCGCGTGATTGATCAGCAGCTCACCGATCAAGTGGTCGATGCCGAGGTCTGCCCAACCGGTACGGGCCACCTTGCGCAGGTCGTGACTGGTCCACTCACCCTTGCCCAGCCGAGCGAATACAGCACTGGCCTGCCCTTCACTCAACGCCTTGCCATTGCGAGCCGGGAACAGGTACTGGCCGTCATAGCCGCGCGCGGTTTGGGTGTCGCGGTACTGGATCAACAGGGCGCGCACTTGGTCGGTCAGCGGCAGGTGATGCTCCACACCGGTCTTGGTGTGTTCAGCCGGAATGAACCACTCCCGTTCAGCCAGGCTGATGTGCGACCAGCGCGCTTGCCGGGTCTCACCTATACGCGTGCCGTGGCACAGCATCATCAAGGCCAGCATGGCGTCAGCGGGTTCATTCACCATGACCGGGGCCAGCTCGCTCAGCAGATCCTGCAACTGCACGCCGCGCAGCCGGGAGGGCTTAATGCCGCGCTTGGCCTTGGAGAAGTCGCTGAACTTGATGCCCGCCATTGGATTGGACGAGAGCCAGCCCAGCGTTAACGCCTGACGGAATGCCGAGGCCAGCAACTGGAACGCCAGGCGCACGTAATCGATGGAGAGGGTTTCCTGTAGCGGCCACATGAGCAGGTTGTCGAGGTTGGCCTTGTTGATTTCGGCCAGGGGCAGTCCGCCCAAACGCGGCAACAAGTGGCACTTCATGGCCGAGGCCCCGGTGGTCTTTCGCTTGGCCGACAGGTTACGGTCTAGAGCCATGCGACCGGCATACCAGCTCAGCAGCTCGCCTGTGGTGGTCCATTGCGAGATAGTCGAGCCCTGATCGGCAGACACCCGCAGTCGCACGGCCGGCAGTGCGGCAAGTACCTGCTTGGCGCTCAAGTCCGGGAAGGCGCCGATGCGGTGCCAGCGGCGTTTGTTGAGTAGGTACCAGGAGCCACGGGTGCGATTCTTGGAGAAGCGAAAGTGCAGCGCTGGGTGACCAGCATCACGCAGGTCGCGCACATGCTCAAGCTTGGCATTGCGACCAATCTCCGCGTCCGACAGCTTCACGGTCAGGGTTTTGATGTGGGTGTTCGGTGAACGCTTTTCCGTGGCTGACCGGCTCATTCGATAACCACCTTGCGCTCAAGCTCAATCAGGATTTCCAGAAAGTGCTTGGCCTTCTCCAGATCAGCCAGCCCGCCCTTGTCACGCCACCGCGTCACGTACTTGATGACACTGCCCTCAGCGAATGGAATGCCATTGGCATGAATGAATTCGATGGGTTGAATTTTCAGCGACTTGTAGTGCTCGCCGGACACCTGCCTTTCGAGTGCGCTCATCAGAATTTTTCCTTTTGTCGATAGTGGCTGGCCAAGCTAGTGACCTTCTCGGCTTTCGGTGGCGCGACCCAGCCCGCCGCCAGTTGTTCGAATCGACTGTACTGGCCCAGAAAGGCCGTACGAACGGTGCCGGTCTCAATGTCCCGACCCTTGCCGATGATGATTTCTGCTATGCCTTTGGCTTCGCTGTTTTCGTGGTAAACCTCATCCCGATACACAAATAAGATGATGTCGGCGTCTTGCTCGATTGCACCTGACTCCCGAAGATCCGAGCACAATGGGCGCTTGTTCGGGCGCTCTTCGCATTTGCGCGAAAGCTGGCTGAGCAGGATCACCGGGATACCCAGCTCACGAGCCATCAGCTTAGCGCTGCGGGTCATGTGACTGACTTCTTGCTCCCGGCTGAAGGTGCGCGAATCAGAGTCCATCAGTTGCAGGTAATCGATCACGATCAAATCCAGACCGTGGCGTCGCTTATGGCGACGGGCAGCCGAACGAATCCGATTGATCGTCATCGAGGCCCGATCAGAAATGGATAATTTGGAGTGCTTGAGCTTGCCAGCAGCGCTCATCAATTCGGAGCCGTGAGACTGAGGGGCCGTACCGTTCTTGATCAATTGCAGTGGGATACGCCCTTCGGACGCCATAAAGCGATCCATCAGGCCGGTTTGGTTCATCTCCAGACTGAACACCATCGCGCTCTTGCTCTCGCGGATAGCGACATGGGAGGCGATGTTCATTGCCAGGGTGGTTTTACCCATCGCCGGGCGCCCAGCGATAATGATCAACTGCTCAGGCTTGAGCCCTTGCAGCTTGGCGTCCAGATCAGGAATGCCGGTAGATAGGCCGTCGATGCCCTCCCCGCGATCTGCCCGGGCCTGCAAGACCTCGATGTAGTCATCAAGAATGTATTCGGCCATCACCACTTCGGATGTGGCGGACTGGCTGTCGATGGTCTGGGCCTCAGCCTGCACCGCCGCGACCTTGTCCACGGTTGGCTGGTCGCTGTGGGCAATCTCGTTGATGCGATCGCTAAGCGCGATCATGGCCCGGTCTAGGCTGCGCTCACGCACGGTGATGGCGTATGACGCAGCATTGGCGACGCTGGGCGTGTTTCGGGTGATTTCAGCCGCATACCAGGTGGCGTTCTTGGTGCTGGGAAGCTCACCGAGGTAAACGCCCACCGTTACGGCATCGGCCGGCTTGCCTTCGGCGTGCAAGGCCAGAATGCCGCGATACAGGGCTGCGTTGTCTTGGTAGTAAAAATCATCGACAGCCAAGTCTGCACTCAGGATGTCGATCAGCTCAGGGCGCAGGAACATCGCACCCAGCACGCCGTGTTCGGCCTCAACGCTGAAGGGATCACGCATTGTAATTACCCTCCACAACCTTCACGAAGTTGCTCGGGGCGATCAGCCAGTCAAACGTGGCGCGGAATGGCTTGGCGCCGTTGCGGCCTTCCCCCTTCCCCGTCAGAAACTCACTTTCGCCAACCAAGGCGAAGAAATCAGCCCAGAAACCCAGATCCTGATGCACGTCACTTTCGTTCCAGCGAGCACTGATCTTGGATTTCCGATCCTTGGTGAGCATTGCTACCTGTGGCAACCCAGGAAGGGCCTTGTTGAACAGGTCGACGATGGCTTGAGGGTCGCACTTCGGCTTCGAGACTTTCGGCGGATTCTCACCTTCGACAAGAGGTGATGGTTCACTTGATGGTTCTATTACGGTTCTGGAGGCAGCTGCTGCCGGGGTATCCGGCACCTCCTGCCGGGGTGATGGGGCATCTGGTGCCGGGGGGCATTTAGTGCCGGGGGCATATCCTGCCGGGGTTATCGTGTACCAAGTGGATCGACCGTAGCGCTGATTACTGACCAAAACACCGGCCTCTTCAAGCCAGCGCAATGCACCTCGAACAGCGCGTTCTGATAAACAAGTGCGCACACCAATGGTATTGATCGAAGGCCAGCAAACACCCTCGTCGCTTGCGTTGTCTGCAAGGCTGATCAGTACAGACTTTTGGGTTGGGCTCATGCCTTGAAGTGGCCAGCAAGCGCTCATGATGATCGTGCTCATGCAGAAGTCTCCTGCCCAGGTGCAAGCGATGCCTTCAGATGGTTGAGGCATTCCCGGCGAAACAGGATTTTCGACTCGCGGGAATACTGGAAGCGAACAAGTAAAGCGGCGCGCATAGCGGCGGACTGGTGATTGGCGCGAGGTTGCGACGCATTTATGGGGGTATTGCTTGATGCTGGAATGGTGCTCATAATGACTCCGCAAAATGCTGTAAAGCTGTGAAAAAGCCGGTCTAAGCCACCGGCTTTTTTTTGCCTGCGATTTGGCTACTGGATGGATTAACAGCTAATCCAAGGTGCTTACTTCCAACTCAGAACCCACGGATACTGGGTTCATCAATAAGCACTTAAGCGACTTGAAGCTTTGGCTGGGATGGGAATGGGCGAAGTTCGCTGGCTTGAAAAACGCCTTCCGATAGCTCAATCACCCGGATTCGGCGCCCAGCAGCAATAGCTTTGTAAATGGCCGGAGGGGTCACACCCAGAAGCCGTGCGGCCTCGGACTGCCCTTTATCGGCCACGAATTGATCGAGGGAAGTCTCTTTCATGGTCGTGCCTCTGGTGACGATTGGCACGATATTAACCATCTGTTAATTAACTATCAATACCGATGGTTTCTTCTTTGTTTTAACCATTGGTTATAAATTCTTGCCATGACTAAAAAACGCATCCTCCCGCCAGATCGCCTTGCCGAGTGCAAGGCTGCTCACGACCTTTTTCTCGCAAAGAAAAATGAGCTGAAACTGAGTCAGAGAAAGATTGCGGACGCTGCAGGCGTTACCCCGGCAGCGGTGAATTTGTATTTCAAGGGCATCAACCCACTGAACGCACAGTTCGCAGCGATCCTCTCTGAGCAGCTCCAAGAGCCGGTCGAGAAGTTCAGCCCTCGATTGGCATCAGAAATAGAAAAACTCACCAGGGCCGCACCTGACCGCCACCCCCCTACATCCAATGCTGTGATGATTGGCCCGCTGGATGAATGGGACGACGACACTCCGCTCGATGACGACGAGGTATACGTGCCATTCCTCAAGGAAGTGGAATTGTCTGCAGGCCAAGGCCGCAGCTGTGTCCAGCAGTCCCCACGGCAGAAATTACGTTTCGGAAAGTTGACGCTAAGACGCCAAGGTGTTCAGCCTTCTGAGGCTGTTTGTGTAACCGTTCGCGGCAATAGCATGGAGCCGGTTCTTCCAGATGGCAGCACTGTCGGGGTAGACCAAGGGACAACCACGATTAGTGACGGCAAAATGTACGCTCTGGATCACGGAGGTCAATTGCGAGTAAAAACGCTGTATCGCTTGCCTGGGGGCGGCATACGAATGCGGAGCTTCAATCGTGATGAGCATCCCGACGAAGAGTACTCACCAGCCGAAATGCAAGAGCATGAAATCGTAGTACTTGGTCGAGTCTTCTGGTCCTCAGTGCTCTGGTAGAGAGCACCCAAGCCAAATGAAATCCCGCCTCAGAGCGGGATTTTTTTTCGCCCAAAGAAAAATAGTTAACCATCGGTATTGACCTATTAGTTATACCGATGGTTAACTTAGTTCATCGCCGGCACACCGGCAACAAGCCGGAGACTCGCCGGCTACCACGGCCAGGGGGAATCCTGACCCCAGCCCCCTAACGGGGACCGACTGGCTCAGCAATGAGAGCTCTTTAGAAACGGACACTTTCACTGCTGCACCTGGGCAACCGGGTGCATCGGGAAAACAACCGAGTAAACATCATGGAATCGACAATCGTAGACGGTGCATGGAAGGGCCACCTCGGCCGAGGCCTTGCGCCACGGGAACTGCAGTTCGTGCTTTCAGTTGCCCAGGGGCTGACAGCTAAAGAAATCGCCAAGGTGTTCGACATTGCCCCGGGCACCGTGGTCAAGCGACTGGCCTGCGCCATGTACAAGCTCGGCGTTCACCGCCAAGGCGCAATGGTTGCCGAAGCGATGCGCCGACAGATCATTACCCCGCTCTGCTTGATGCTCATCGCGATCATGGCAACTCATGGGTTCGATGATGCCGGAATCTCTCGTCGTGATCGTCGCCCAACTGAGCGCCGAGGCGGCGACCTAAGGTTGGTGCGCCGCGCAGATTCATTTGACCTAGTTGGCTAGAGCCGCCAACCAGGTCATGGAGTAAACGGCGCAAGCGAGTCCGGGGGGGGGAAGATCGCCAGACTTGACGCATTCCGGGAAGCGCCGGACGTCTTGCGCATAAGTGACAGAACAACACGGAGGATTTGCAGCCATGCACAACTAACATACCAGGGCCCGCCAACTTAGCGTGCCCCGGCCTTGCTCTCACGTACGGAGGCGTTGTTGAGAGCGCAACACAGCCCGGTTTCGACTGGGCTTTTTCATGCCTGCTTTTATTCGTCAGCACTCCATCGCGCACTACTGACAATCCGAGTGCTGACGAATAACCGCAACCCTGTCGAGGATCGACCATGCATCAATCTATCTTTCAACGCCGCGCCATTCTTGAAGGGTTGCGCGAGCGAGCGCGTCAGGCTACAGCCGACTTTTACCAAAAGCCCGGCGTCATGCCGCCACCCTTGGCGCCACTGATCGTTGTGAAGCCGAGCGGCAACAATACGTTCGCCCTAATCAATCGCGCTACTGGCGTGGTCGTAGCCGAGCGCTTCGGCCACAACAATGCCACTGCTCATGCTCGTGAGCTGGAGGCAAAAGAAGCGCAGTTCAACGTAAAACAGTTCGGAAAATTCCTGAGCAGTTGGACTTTGCGCTTTGGCATCACGTTGACCGTGTTCGCCTTCTTCGGCAGTCACATTTGAAACGCGCCAACGCATCCGCGCAACGACGCCTTCGCCAGCCCCAACACCACTTGCCGCCAAGCGGACTCCAAGCCAGACCGGAGCAACAGCCATGTCCAAACCTACTGATACCGCGCAGTTTCTCGAAGACCTCAATGGAGGTGCATTCATCAGCCAAATCGGTCACGCCCTCTCAGAAGTAGCTGCAGGGGTAGTCGACCACGGCAAAGCCGGGAAGCTGGTGATTACCCTCGATTTCACCCAGATCGGCGAATCCAGCCAAGTAAAGATCAATCACAAACTGGATTACAAGGTGCCCACCAAGCGTGGTACCCGCAGCGAAAACACCCGCCTCGATACCCCGATGCATGTCGGTACAGGCGGCAGCATCACGATGTTCGCCGAGAAGCACGACCAAATGTTCACCCGGGACGAGGCGCCAATCCCGCGCCGTACTTGATCCCCCGTCGCCCCCTTCCCCATAGAGACCTGAAATATGTCCCTCACAAAAGAAGCAATTCAACTGATCAACGACACCGCGCTGATTGCGACGGCCAAAGCGCTCGATACCGACATGCCAACTGTGGTGCTTCCTGAAGGCGCCAAGGTCATCAATCTGGAAGCCTTCGGCGCATTCCGCAGCCGCTTCCGTGGCACCTTCTCTACAAATTCCCTATTGGACTTCGGCAAGTACGTCGCCGATCGAGCGGTCGTGGATGCCAAGGGTTTCATCAATCAAGACGAGATGACCTGTTCGGTACTGTTCAACCTCGGTACCGAAGAAGCCCCTGGCCATGCCGATGATCGGGCCGTGCTCAAGCTGAAGGCAACGGCCGGTTACCAGGCGGTGCAGGCAATCAGTGTCCGGACCATGTCGCAGAAAGACATGAGCGACTGGATCGAGGACTGGCACAGCACGTTGTCGGCCGTCGGCGAAGGCAACCAGAGCATCAGCCTTGTGAAAGCCATTGCAGCGGTACGTACCATTACGGTGAAGGCATCGTCCGAAAGCGATCACGCCGTCAGCGAGACTCGCGCCAGCCGCAGCGCCATGGATTCCATTGAGGCGACCAGTAAAGAAACGCTACCAACTTCGCTGATCTTCTCGGTTGTACCGTTTGAAGGTCTGCAATTGCGCGAGATAACCCTGCGCATCTCGGTCATCACCAGCGGTGCACAGCCGGCACTAAAACTGCGCTGGGTTGGCGAAGAGGTCCAGCGTGAAGAGATAGCGCAGGAATTCAAGTCGGTGCTTCAGGACAAGATCGGTGATGCCGCGGCCCTGTCCCTGGGCTCGTTCGATCCGAAGTAAGCAACCGCTGTAGATCCTGCTGATGATTCAGCAGGATCCGGGGGACGAGATTATCGGGGCGAGCGAAACGCAGCTAGGCCTTTGAAGGCGCGTTGATCACACGGGTCGCTATTGCAACCAAGACTTTATAACCGTACTCGCTATGTTCCGGATTTATCAATTCTTCGCCAGCAATCGTAAGGATTGCTCCTTTGGAAGAGACGAGGAATCGGCTCAATTCGATGGACTTGCCAGTCACCAGATCTTGAATGCTGAGTGCGGCCTCAACAGTGCCTTCACCTTCCAAGCCGAATGGTGCATATCGAATGCAGAATTTTTTTCCGAGAACTTCACCATCGATTCTGCCGTCCTCTGCCGCGGCGTTAATCGAGATTAAGCCGCCAAGATGCTCTTGAGCAACTGACGACCACAAGTCGGCCAGACTCAGAAGCTTTTGAGTGGCTGAGTTGACATCAAACCTCCTAACACCAATTTTTTTCTTGAAACGATCTTCGTCTGTAGCGAAATCTTTGACATCCATTCTTATAGCTCCGTTGACCCAGCCCTATGCTAGGTCGAATACAAATACCCCACATCAACGAATCACGCCAGCTCAGGCGAGCATCAGGCGAAAGCGGCACAAATCAAAACCAAGGCACCGCCCCGGCCCATTCAGCAAGACGAATTAGTAACTGACTCAATAGCTCGGTCAGGGCGTGGTACATCAGGTCTGCAATAAATCGCTTCATTTGGTAATGCCTCGGCTTTGTTTGAGACATTGAGCCACCGTTCGCCCCGGAACTTCCTCTAGGGCTTTTTCCAGGAATCCGCCACTCAATCGCCCGGGTATAACCCGACACAGTACAACCCCTCCCCCAATTCAAAGTCAGCCGCTATGGCGACAAGGACAGGTATTGCCAAATGAAAAGGACAGTTGTGCTCACCGGCAAGGCGGTCGTGAACTTTCGCAAGGTGATTAAAGACGTTGAAGACTATGACGTCGATGAGCTATAGGCTTTCGTGGATCTGGAGTGATACTCGGCGAGGCCCCCTCCATACCTGAATAATAGAAGGAATACGACTTCGATTTCAAAATCCAGTACGGCATTGACTTCACCAATAGGACGATGGAATTTTGCTGTGTATTTCTTCGCCGGCGTGCCTTTGATGGTCGACACTGCCTACGGATGTTGCAACCAGCTGGGCTCTACAAGGCTCATGGATTCCTGGGCGACTACATCATCAGTCACGGCGCCGATGGCAAGCCCTTCACCAGAACCCAGCAGGTTCATATGTGCGGAAATAGCGTCAGCCCGCCGCCGATGGCTGCATTGGCAAGAGCCAACGATCCTTGGAGAGCCGAAAAACACCAAGCCAAAGCCGCATAACTCTCAAACCTTGCGATTGGAGTAGTCTAATACGTATTAGACAACCAAAGCGTATGCTAACTATTAGCTACCAGTAACGCTATTTAACAAGGCGAAGATATGGCCTTTCTTTCGGACTCAAGAGAAACTCCTTCTTGGCTGCCACAAGTAACTCTTTCAACTTCCCCAGATAAATAGATAACAGCTCCTCAACACCCAGCCCTTTAAGCTCTGCCGGCATATTATCTGGGAGACTATGAAATACCTGCTTAACCTCCCCCATTGATCTTGGAATATTAATGTAATACTTTATCGACTCCCCGCCCCCAAGATCCATTATCCAGCCTGACCCTACAGTCGAATCACCCATAAAAAAAGAACTGGGCTGAAATGGAGGTTTTTCTAATTTAGCCAAATCATTTGAGTTGAAGTTATGGATGGTCGCAGATACCGAAACATCAAGCCGACCTTGCTTTTCAAGATTATTCCTAGCGTCTACGAAATATCTCATCAGCGGATCCGAACGCATCTTTTCTTGGAGAGGTGAGTACCACGCATTAAATCTATCCTCACCTACTATCGACTTAAGGTTTTGGATAATAAAGGTAACTGACCTACCAAATACAAGTACATTCCTTAGTCCTGCGGATCGTTCAGAGGGATCACCACTTTCCAAAATCTTGAGCCCAAAATAAGCAGTATCAAGAACCTGTTCTGCTCTATTGATTGCGAGAGCTGCTGACTCTGTATCCATTTTTGGAAATCCTTTAATAGAACAGACAGCAATACCTGTCGCTTCGATAACCTGGAAGAAAAAACACCCTCATCCTTCAAACTAGGCCGCCACAGCGGCAAGGACGAAGTCATGCCTGAAAATAAATCGATGACCCTATGCATCTATCACGGCAACTGCGCTGATGGCTTCGGTGCAGCATGGGTAGTTCGTAAAGCCCTTGGGTCCAATGTCGAGTTTGTACCTGGTGTCTACGGCCAAGAGCCACCGGATGTAGCTGGAAAAGACGTTGTTCTCGTCGACTTCAGCTACAAGTACGACGTACTGGCGGAGCTCGCGTGGAGAGCGAAAAGCATAATCGTGCTCGACCATCACAAAAGTGCGGCCGAAGACTTGGGGCGCTTTGAGCCATTCCACGCAGGCATTGAAGAAGATACACGTCGCG
Organism: Pseudomonas sp. FSL R10-0399; assembly: GCF_009600165.1. NCBI lineage: Bacteria > Pseudomonadati > Pseudomonadota > Gammaproteobacteria > Pseudomonadales > Pseudomonadaceae > Pseudomonas > Pseudomonas sp. FSL R10-0399. The sequence goes on along the minus strand of NZ_WIWK01000073.1, from coordinate 6,829 downwards.
ATGACGGGACCCCACTGCTCGGCTGGAAAACAGCGCACGCCATGGCCAACTCACAAAACGGCCCATCGATCGCCTGCTGTTTCGATATGAACCGAAGCGGAGCAATGCTCGCGTGGGACCACTACTTCCCAGGCCAAGAGCCCCCTCAGTTACTGCGGCACATCGAGGATCGCGACCTTTGGCTGTTCAAGCTTGAAGGAACGCGGGAGATCCAAGCCAACCTGTTCAGCTACCCCTACGACTTTGAAGTATGGGACCAACTTATGGCCGCTGATGTACTCACCCTGGTATCCGATGGGGCCGCAATTGAGCGCAAGCATCACAAGGATGTAGCAGAGTTAGTTGGCGTGACAAAGCGAAGGATGCTGATCGGAGGTTTCGACGTACCTGTCGCATCCCTACCTTACACACTGACCAGCGATGCCGGCCACTTAATGGCCCAGGGCGAACCCTTTGCAGCCTGCTATTGGGATACGCCGACCGGACGAGTGTTCAGCCTGCGCAGCACTGATGAAGGAATGGATGTTTCGGAAATTGCCAACCAGTACGGAGGCGGTGGCCACCGCAACGCTTCAGGGTTCCGCGTGCCATTCGGCCATGTACTGACTCTCTGATCCCATCAACCTTCTGCCGCCCAGCGCGGCGGCATGGAGACACGCCAATGGAAACTGAAATCCTCTCCGAGGAAGAGCTGGCCGACCTTACCGGCTACAAACACCGTGGCTATCAGCGCCAATGGCTCAAGGCTCGCAACTGGGTCTTTATCGAAAGTCGCGGTGGTCGCCCTCTCGTTGGCCGTATGTTCGCCCGCATGAAGCTCGGAATAATTTCGCCAACACTCGCAGCCCAACCCCCACCACCAGCCCCTACCTGGACCCCTGACTTTTCTCGAGTAAGTTGAAATGCGCCCTCGCAAAACCGAAAACCAACACCTACCGCCAAGGATGTATCAGCGCACGCGCCTACGTAAAAACGGGAAAGTGTGGACGGCTTACTATTACCGCGATGCAACGGGCCATGACATTCCGCTGGGCAAGGATATTAACCAGGCCCGTATGAAGTGGGCCGAACTGGAGTCGAAAGAAAAACCTTTAGACCTGCTTGTAATGAGAGGGATATTTGATCGATACGCCAGAGACATCATTCCAAAAAAGGCCCCAAGGACGCAAAAAGACAATGCCGCCGAACTTCGCCAACTGAGAGCAGTATTTGATGATGCGCCTATTGATGCAATATCGCCGTCTATGGTCGCCCAATACCGCGATGCCCGATCAGCCAAGACGCGAGCCAATAGAGAGCTCGCTTTGCTCTCGCATGTATTCAACATTGCCAGGGAGTGGGGGTTAACTCGACAGGAGAATCCGTGCCTCGGTGTTCGCAAGAACAAAGAGAAGCCCAGGGACTATTACGCCAATGACGAAGTGTGGGCAGCGGTTTATGGCTGCGCACCACAAGAAGTTCAGGACGCAATGGACTTGGCCTACCTGACTGGGCAACGCCCGGCAGATGTTTTGGCGATGCGCCGCGACGATATGGCGGGGGATTTTCTGCTGGTACGCCAAGGCAAGACGGGCAAGCGCCTGCGCATTCACTTGAACACCAGTATCGGCCGCAGCAGTCTCGGGCTGTTGCTTGACCAAATCATGCAGCGCAATGCTGCTCACACCTCGCCTTATTTCATTCTCAGCAAAAGCGGTGTGCGGGTGTCCTGGCAAATGATGCGCAACCGCTGGGACGCCACTCGCTTGCTTGCCGCTGACAAGGCAAGAGCATCGGGGTCAGAGGAGGAAGCAAAGCGGATCATGCAATTTCAGTTTCGCGATATCAGGCCAAAGGCTGCGTCGGAAATTGCAGATATTTCGGAGGCGAGCGCGCTTCTTGGGCACTCAAAAGAAGGGATTACGGAACGGGTTTACCGGCGTATCGGAGCCGTCGCCAAGCCCACAAAGTGAAATAGTTATGGAACACCATGCCCAAAGTAATGGAACACTTCACTTTCCTGCGCCCAATAAAAAACCCCGTAGACCTTGATCTACGGGGCTTTCGAATGTGGAGGCCGAAGCCGGAATCGAACCGGCGTGGGCGGATTTGCAATCCGCTGCATAACCATTTTGCTATTCGGCCATTGCGCTTGAAACTTCTGTTTGGAAGTATCAAAAGCAAGGAAATTTGCGATTTGATCGCTACAACTCTTTTCCAACTCTTTGATTCTTCAGCTATTCAGGTAGTTGCCCCGAGCTGATGGCGCGCATTATGTACTAGAAGATCGAAGCTGGCAACCCCCTGAATTCTAATAATTTTTAGTGTCGGGTCTCACCCTGTTGTCGTTGACGAGCCTGCGAGGCTTCGTCTGTAGAATGCGGTATTCGCGCGAAGTCTGTGTGGGTCAGTGCTTCGCAATTCTGCAGTTGATCGTGCTGTCAGGGTTTACGATCGCTGTGCAACCGGACGTAGCCTCGCAGGCTCGTCAACGACTACGGTTTGCAGGAAATTATTGGGGCGGGCGATAAATATGTACTGCTCCCTCTTGCCCCATCGCGCGCATCCTCCCAAGCTATGCGCCACACGATTTAAGACCGTCAGGGAATAAGGGATATTCACATGCGCATTTTAGTCACCGGCGGTGCCGGCTTTATTGGTTCGGCTCTGATCCGTCACTTGATTAAAGACACCTCCCACGAAGTGCTCAACGTCGACAAGTTGACCTACGCCGGCAATCTGGAATCACTGCAAAGCATCGCTACGGACACCCGTTACGAGTTCGTTCAGGCTGACATCGTTGATCAGGCAGCGATGAGCGCAGTTATTGAGCGCTTTCAGCCGCAGGCGATCATGCACTTGGCGGCCGAGTCGCACGTTGATCGCTCCATCGATGGCCCGTCGGACTTTATCCAGACCAACATTGTCGGCACTTACAGCCTGCTTGAGGCCACTCGTGCTTATTGGTCGACGCTTGAAGAGCCTGCAAAAAGCGCCTTCCGCTTCCACCACATTTCGACCGACGAAGTGTATGGCGACTTGCATGGCGTAGATGATCTGTTCACCGAAACCACGCCGTACGCGCCAAGCTCGCCGTATTCGGCCAGCAAAGCGGCGTCTGATCACTTGGTGCGCGCCTGGAACCGCACTTACGGTTTACCGGTACTGGTAACTAACTGCTCGAACAACTATGGGCCGTTCCACTTCCCGGAAAAACTGATCCCGCTGGTCATTCTCAATGCGTTGGCCGGTAAACCGCTGCCTGTATACGGCAATGGCCTGCAAGTGCGCGACTGGCTGTTTGTAGAGGACCACGCCCGCGCCCTGCTCAAGGTGGTGACGGACGGTGTGGTCGGCGAGACGTACAACATCGGCGGCCATAACGAGCAAAAGAACATCGACGTGGTGCGCGGCATCTGTGCCTTGCTCGAAGAGTTGGCACCTGAGCGCCCGGCCGGTGTCGCGCAGTTCGCAGACTTGATTACCTTTGTTCAAGACCGTCCTGGCCATGACCAGCGTTATGCCATCGACGCCAGCAAAATCGAACGCGAGCTGGGCTGGGTGCCCGCAGAAACCTTTGAAACCGGCCTGCGCAAAACCGTGCAGTGGTACCTGGACAACCTGGAGTGGTGCAAACGCGTTCAGGACGGCAGCTACCAGGGCCAGCGTCTGGGCTTCACTGACGCTAAGGACCTGATTGCATGAGCCGCACCGTCACGCCTTTAAAAATTCTTATCAGCGGCAAGACCGGCCAGGTGGCCGTTGAGCTGCAAAAGCAACTTGCCGATGTGGCCGAGTTGATTGTGCTGGGCCGTGATGAGCTGGATTTGAGCCAGCCCGAGCAGATCCGCGCACAAGTTCGCGCTCATCGCCCGGATCTGATCATTAACGCCGGTGCACACACGGCGGTGGATCTGGCAGAAAGCGAGCCCGACTTGGCGTTGGCCATCAATGGCACCGCGCCGGGCGTTTTTGCTGAAGAAGCCAGGGCGCTGGGTATCCCACTGATCCACTACTCTACCGACTACGTGTTCGATGGCAGCAAGCCCGGGCCTTATACCGAAGACGATCCAACCGGCCCGCTGGGCGTCTACGGCAAAAGCAAATTGGCGGGTGAGCAAGCGATCACTGCAGTGGGCGGGCAGCATTTGATCCTGCGCACCAGTTGGGTGTACTCCACCCACGGCAAGAACTTCCTGCTGACCATGCAGCGTTTACTCCCGGAAAAAACCGAGCTGCGCGTGGTGGCTGACCAGATTGGCGCACCGACCTGGGCCGGCACCATTGCCAGGAGCACGCGCGCGTTGATCGAGCGCTGGCAAGCGGGCCAGGCCGGCGCATGGGGGGTGTACCACCTGACAGCAGCCGGTGAAACCTCCTGGTTTGGTTTTACCCAAGCCATTGCCGAGCACCTGATGGCCCAGGGCAAATCGTGCGCCACCCTTGAGCCGATTCCGGCCAGCGCCTACCCAACCCCCGCTGCCCGCCCGCAAAACTCGCGTCTGGATTGCAGCCGCCTGGCGCGTGAATGGCAGGTCAGCCAGCCAGACTGGCGCGTCGCGCTCGATGAGTGCGTGACCGAACAGCGCTAAAACGGGTTCAGGCTATTTCAGCATGCCGTGGGAGCGGGCTTGCTCGCGATTGCATCGACAGGGTGAAACATCCATACCGAGTCGTCTGTATCGCGAGCAAGCCCGCTCCCACGGGTCTTTGATTCGCCACAAAACTTGCTCGCGATCTTTTGATCTTTCCGTACCTCCCGCGTATTACACCCCGCCCAGCCCCGCACCTACAGTGAACGCCCGTAAAAGTAGGAGGTAATCCAAATTCCTACCGCCAATAGGTTTTATGCCTGCGCGAGAGAGGGACTTAGCTGACTTTAATCCTAGGGGTGCTCACGTACAGTCTCGCCGCCGTTAACGAACGGACTGACAAATCTCTTGGAGCTTTACGATGAAAAAAATATGGATGCCTGTCGCATTAGTGGCAGCAGTTCTGGCCACCAGCGGTTGCATGAGCCACAACGTGAGCCAGCCAAACGCTCCAATCGCGGGTACTGTCACTGCTGACCTGAAAGCTAACATTGAAGTGGGCGGCGAGATCACCGGTCAATCGTCTTCGGACATTCTGTTCGGCGTGCTGAAAATCAGCGGCGACAGTGAATTCGCAGACGGCGTGACCTATGGCGGCCCTGCTCCTGCTTTCAGCCTGCCAGACCCAGTGTCTGCCACTAAAGCAGCTGCTGCTTACAAAGCAGTCAAGAGCTCGGGTTCGGATTTGATCGTCGCACCTCGTTACGCAGTGTCGGTTGAAGACTACTTCATCTTCAAGAAGGTGAACGTGACGGTTACGGGCAACAAAGGCACCATCAAAAACATCCGCTAAGCGGTGTGTTGCGTCAGGTCTGCTGTGCTGCCAACGTCGCTCGGGCTGATTCCCCCAGTCAGCACATACCCTGTTCAAGCCAATTGACCTAATGATTGGCCTGGACCGCGAGCGAACGGTGTGCGGCAGCCTGGCTCGGCGGGACATTTGTCCCGCCACCTTTCTCAAATAACCACGTTGCGGATAAAACGAACCACTTCATCGCCGTCATTGCGGTAGGAGTGCGGTTTATTGCTGGCGTACATGTAGAACTCCCCTGCGCCGAACGTGAACGACTGCTCGTCAATGACCAGCGTCAAGCGCCCTTCAAATACGTATAACTGCTCGCTCCAGCCATCGGCATCAGCCTGCGAGTGGTATTCGTCGCCCGGCACCAGGGTCCATTCCCATAGCTCAACCTCTTTACAGGCCACCGCCTTGGCCAATAACACCGCCTTGCTCGCGGTGCTGTTGCCGGCCCACGCCAGTTCGTTGATGCGACTGGGGTCAACAGAACCCGGCGCCTGAATCAAATCACTGAACGCCACGTTCAACGCCTCTGCTACCCGATCAAGGGTGCTGAGGCTGACGTTTTTCTCGCCTGCCTCTATCGCAACCAGCATCCGGCGGCTGACACCCGACAAATCAGACAGGGCACTTTGGCTAAGGTGAGCGAGCAGCCTCAATCGCCGAACGTTCTGACTGACGTGCTGCAATACCGAAGTACGTTGCATGAAACCTCTCTGTGACGGATCAGAATGGGGAATTTCGTTGGGCACTATATTGCTCACTCTATGGGGGTGCGCAGTATACTGCTCAGCTTTGACGCAATGTGCGTCTCTCATCTTGTGGCGTGCAAGGTTATGTCAACGTTGAAAACTTCCAGGCTCGGGTCGATAACGGCTCGTTTCAGTAAAGCAGAATGTGTACTGATCCTGATCACCATGGTCTGGGGCGGCACCTTTTTGTTGGTACAGCATGCATTGACGTCCAGCGGCCCGATGTTTTTTGTCGGCCTGCGCTTTGCTGCCGCGGCGACGATCGTGGCGCTGTTTTCCTGGCGAAGCTTGCGCGGTTTCACACGACTTGAGCTTAAAGCCGGGTTTTTCATTGGTACGGCAATCATGTTCGGTTACGGCTTGCAAACCGTAGGCCTGCAAACCATTCCCAGCAGTCAGTCAGCCTTTATCACCGCTCTTTACGTGCCTTTCGTGCCGCTGCTGCAGTGGCTGGTACTGGGCCGCAGACCCGGCCTGATGCCGAGTATCGGTATCGTGATGGCGTTTACCGGCTTGATGCTGCTGTCCGGGCCCAATGGTGCAGCACTGAACTTCAGCCAGGGCGAAATCGTGACCCTGATCAGTGCTATCGCCATCGCCGCCGAAATAATCCTGATCAGCGCTTATGCCGCCTGAATTCATAGAATAAGCGCAACGCTTGAAACGAGAGGCAGAGAGCCAGCCACCGGTAGAATCCAGGCTCTCAC
>NZ_WIWK01000072.1:0-32117 GCF_009600165.1 Pseudomonas sp. FSL R10-0399 | reverse complement strand
GTGCTGGCCACCGGCGCCTGCGAGCGCCCGCTGGTGTACGGCAACAACGACGTGCCGGGCAACATGCTGGCAGGCGCGGTGTCGACCTACGTACGCCGCTACGGCGTGGCGCCGGGTAAAAAATTGCTGCTGAGCACCAACAACGATTACGCCTACCGCGTCGCGCTGGACTGGCTTGATGCCGGCCAACAGGTGGTGGCGGTGGCCGATGCACGGAGCAATCCGCGCGGCGCGCTGGTTGAAGAAGCGCGGGCCAAAGGCATTCGGATCTTGACCGGCAGTGCGGTGATCGAAGCCCGTGGCAGCAAGCGCGTGACCGGCGCCCGTGTGGCGGCCATTGACCTTAAAACCCACAGCGTTACCAGCCCCGGCGAATGGCTGGTGTGTGACCTGGTGGCGACCTCGGGCGGTTACAGCCCGGTGGTGCACTTGGCCTCGCACTTGGGTGGCAAGCCGATCTGGCGCGAAGACATCTTGGGGTTTGTACCGGGCGAAGCACCGCAAAAGCGCGTGTGCGTCGGCGGCATTAATGGCGTGTACGGGTTGGGTGACAGCCTGGCCGATGGCTTTGAAGGCGGCGTGCGCGCAGCGAGCGAAGCCGGGTTTAAAGCGGTCGAGGGCGTGTTGCCCAAAGCCTTGAATCAAGTGCAGGAAGCCACCGTGGCGCTGTTTCAGGTGCCCCACGAAAAAGCCACGGCGCGGGCCCCCAAACAATTTGTCGACCTGCAAAACGACGTCACGGCGGCCGCGATTGAGCTGGCCACTCGTGAAGGCTTTGAGTCGGTCGAGCACGTCAAACGCTACACCGCGCTGGGCTTTGGTACTGATCAGGGCAAGCTGGGCAACGTTAACGGTCTGGCGATTGCTGCGCGTTCGTTGAACGTGACCATCCCGCAGATGGGCACCACCATGTTCCGCCCCAACTACACGCCAGTGACGTTCGGCGCGGTGGCGGGTCGCCATTGCGGGCACATCTTCGAGCCGGTGCGTTACACCGCCTTGCAGGCCTGGCACGTTAAACAGGGCGCCGAGTTTGAAGACGTCGGCCAGTGGAAACGCCCGTGGTACTTCCCGCGTCACGGCGAAGACCTGCATGCTGCGGTTAAACGCGAGTGCCAGGCGGTGCGCGACAGCGTCGGTATTCTGGACGCCTCGACCCTGGGCAAAATCGACATTCAAGGCCCGGATGCGCGGGAGTTTTTAAACCGCATTTACACCAACGCCTGGACCAAGCTGGATGTGGGCAAGGCGCGTTACGGGCTGATGTGCAAAGAAGACGGCATGGTCTTCGACGACGGTGTGACGGCGTGTCTGGCCGACAACCATTTCGTCATGACCACCACCACCGGCGGTGCGGCCCGCGTGCTGCAATGGCTGGAAATCTATCAACAGACGGAATGGCCGGAACTCAAGGTGTACTTCACCTCGGTCACCGACCACTACGCAACGCTGACCTTGAGCGGCCCCAACAGCCGCAAGCTGCTGAGCGAAGTGACCGACATTGATCTGGACCGCGATGCGTTCCCGTTCATGACCTGGAAAGAAGGCCTGGTGGCGGGCGTGCCGGCGCGGGTGTTCCGTATTTCGTTTACCGGCGAGCTGTCGTACGAGGTCAACATCCAGGCTGACTACGCCATGGGCGTGCTGGAAAAAATCGCTGAGGCGGGCAAGCAATACAACCTGACCCCGTACGGCACCGAGACCATGCACGTGCTGCGCGCCGAGAAGGGTTTCATCATCGTTGGCCAGGACACCGACGGCTCCATGACCCCGGACGACCTCAACATGGGCTGGTGTGTGGGCCGCACCAAACCGTTCTCGTGGATCGGCTGGCGCGGCATGAATCGCGAAGACTGTGTGCGTGACCAGCGTAAACAGTTGGTGGGCCTCAAGCCGGTCGACCCGAATAAATGGATGCCGGAAGGCGCGCAACTGGTGTTCGATCCTAAACAGACCATCCCCATGACCATGGTTGGTCATGTGACCTCCAGCTATGCGCATAACTCGCTGGGGTATTCGTTTGCCATGGGCGTGGTCAAGGGTGGCCTCAAGCGCCTCGGCGAGCGGGTGTTCTCACCCCAGGCGGATGGCAGCGTGATCGAGGCTGAAATTGTGTCTTCGGTGTTCTTCGACCCGAAAGGCGACCGGCAGAATATTTGAGTGGGTGATCTCATGACGACCGCAAACGTATACCAACAACGCCCGGACTCGGGCGCCAAAGCCGAGTCATCGCTGCATCACGCCCACTTGGCCAAGTTGATCGGCAAGGGCCGTAAAAACCCCGGCGTGACCGTGCGCGAGAAAAAACTGCTGGGCCACCTGACCCTGCGCGGTGACGCCAAAGACCCGGCCTTTGCCGAAGGCGTGCACAAGGCGCTGGGCCTGGAGTTGCCGGTGGCCTTGAGCCTGGTGGCCAAGGGCGACAGTTCGCTGCAATGGATGGGCCCGGATGAATGGCTGCTCATCGTCCCCGGCGGTCAGGAATACGCCGTGGAACAAGCCCTGCGCGCCGCGTTGGCGGGGCTGCATATTTCGGTGGTTAACGTCAGTGGCGGGCAGCAACTGCTGGAACTGAGCGGGCCGAACGTGCGCAACGTGCTGATGAAGTCGACGAGCTACGACGTGCACCCCGACAACTTCCCGGTGGGCAAGGCGGTGGGCACCGTGTTTGCCAAGTCGCAGCTGGTGATCCGGCACACGGCTGAAGACACCTGGGAGCTGTTGATCCGCCGCAGTTTCTCGGATTACTGGTGGCTGTGGCTGCAAGATGCGGCGGCGGAATATGGGCTGAATGTTGAGGCCTGATGTCCACTGTAAGTCTCCTGTGGGAGCGGGCTTGCTCGCGATGGCATCAGCGCGGTGAATCAAATACACCGCGTCGCTTGAATCGCGAGCAAGCCCGCTCCCACAGGGGGGTGTTAACTCTCATATAACAAGGAATTGCACCATGAGCCGCGCCCCTGACACCTGGATCCTCACGGCTGATTGCCCCAGCCTGCTAGGCACGGTCGACGCCGTGACCCGCTATCTGTTTGAACACCGTAGCTACGTCACCGAGCACCATTCCTTTGATGATCAGCGTTCGGGGCGATTTTTTATTCGTGTTGAATTCCGTCAGCCCGACGGTTTTGACGAGAACGCCTTTCGCGAAGGGCTGGCTGAGCGGGGCAAGGCCTTCGGCATGACCTTTGAGCTGACCCCACCGCACTACCGGCCCAAAGTGCTGATCATGGTTTCCAAGGCGGATCATTGCCTGAACGATTTGCTGTATCGCCAACGCATCGGCCAACTGTCGATGGACGTGGTGGCGGTGGTGTCCAACCACCCTGACCTTGAGCCGCTGGCGCAATGGCATGGCATCCCGTATCACCACTTCGCCCTCGACCCGGCCAACAAGCCCGCGCAAGAGGCCCGTGTGTGGCAAGTGATCGAAGACACCGGCGCCGAACTGGTGATTCTTGCCCGCTACATGCAAGTGCTGTCACCCGAGCTGTGCCGCAAACTCGACGGCAAGGCCATCAACATTCACCACTCGTTGCTCCCCGGTTTTAAAGGCGCCAAGCCGTATCACCAGGCCTACGAGAAAGGCGTGAAACTGGTGGGCGCCACCGCGCACTACATCAATAACGACCTGGACGAAGGCCCGATCATCGCCCAAGGCGTGGAGGTTGTAGACCATAGCCACTACCCCGAAGACTTGATCGCCAAAGGCCGCGACATCGAAGCCCAGACCCTGGCGCGAGGTGTGGGCTATCACATTGAACGGCGGGTGTTTTTGAATGGAGGGCGCACGGTGGTGCTGTAACCCCAGTTTAGGTTTCGCGAATAGAACTGATTGTGTTGCTGACAGTCGCAGCCGAATTGGGCGCCCGTGATGTCTGCACAAGAACGGGCGAGGGAGGTGGCATTAAGTCGGGTGGCGGCGCTGGCCGGAGGTGGACCACTGGATTTATATCTAAAGGAACGCTATGTGCAGGTACTCTCGCCACAGGAGCGGGAGGAGGGAGATGAACCGGCGGAGGGGGTGGAATAAAGTTAGGTGGCGACGGTGAGCGGGATCGGAGGAGGCGGGTATTGACTGGCGCTCTGGGTCGACCTCTTTGAACCACATCAAGGGTAATGACATGGATTTTGAGCGGGTAAAGTGTGAGATGCCCATCAGGATCGACATGATTGACTGGGTCCCCTTTGCAATAGGCGTACGTATTAGTGCCACCTTTGCCAAACGGGCTCCAACTGTCCGGGCTGTTGAAGCGCATCAATACCGGATTGAATGCCCGATACCCCAGGCCCAGTAAATAGTGCCCGGTGATGGTGTCGACTCGTTCGCCATTAAATCCCAGCACACTCTGTTGATTCATCGGTATGGGCCGATGCCCGTACGCGGAGTAGGGATAGGACTGTAGCCCGTCGGTATTGAGGCTCAACAGAACGCAAGAATGCTGGTCAGTCATCAGCAGTGTCGAGGGCGTGTCATCACCCCGCTTGAACTGGGCCAATGGTTGACTCGGTGACTCAAAAAAACAGCGGTGAGCCGGCCCTTCTAGCTCGGTGGCGATCCGTTGACGATTATAAAAGCGACGCCGCCCATCGACCCCGGACAGTCTGTCCAGTGGGTCGTAGTGATAGACCATTGATAGCGCTGCAACGCAAGGTTTCATGTTTAAGACCCCCTTCTAGGATCTGTGCCGAAGTAACGGTCCCAGTAGGGTAGTTGTGCATCCGGTAAATTAACCCCCCGGCCTTCATTCGCCAATCGAATAGAAATAATGCGGTGTCTGATTTGGTGCAGGCTTTGAACGTGCCTAATGCCCTGTAGCAGGGCTCTAAAATCCTGGCTGTCATCAGGCCCTAAGCTGCCAACCGGTGACACATTGAATAATTTAATACCCAAGTCATTGGGAGTGGACGCTGATGTTTCCCTACCCGTTGATATCAACCCTTGCTGAGCCTTGTGCATTTCTCTTGAAATAGCTTTGTTGTTTCTATTCAAACGAGCACGCTGTTCGATCAGGGTGCGCTCACTAAGACGTTTAAACGTCAGGTCAGCGTCTTGGGCATCGGTTTTGTAATGCCTTACGAGAGGCGCGTACTGTTGGGTTTGTTTATTTTGAATGGCGATCAAACGGTTTGTTTTTATTTCAGGAGGCGCCATGACGTTTATGCTGCGAAGAAAGCGCTTTATCCAATGCCCCGACGGGTCTGAGTTGTTAATTGGATCAGTGCAGTAGGCATACATGTTTATGCCTCCTTTTCCAAAGGGGCTCCAACTGTCCGGGCTATTAAAGCGCATTAATACCGGATTAAACGCCCGGTAACCTTGGCCCAATAAATAATGCCCTGTTATTGGCTCTGGTCGTTCGCCGTTAAACCCCCAACCTGTGAGCGCGGTGCCAATGGCGTGATAACCAAATGGCAAGTAAGCCCTCGTCTGCTGATGCCCCTCTGGGCTGACGCCATTGAGCACCGAGGCATGCTGATCGGTTGCCAGCAAGGTGGTGCCACGAGCAGCACCCTGTTGTTGCACTGCCAAGGGGTGTGAGTGCGTTTCAAAAAAACGGCTTTGCAGAGTGCCTTCAATTTCAGTGGCGATGCGGGTGTTGTTGTAAAAACGTTGAAGGCCGTTGCTGTCGGCCAGGCGATCCAAGGGGTCGTATTGGTAGACGCTGGTGTTGGGGTTGAATCGTGTGCTCATGCTGACCTCATGAAGGCTCACTAATGGGAAGCATGAGTCAGTATCAAAGTGCCGGTACGTTTTGCCTAGCTAGCAGATCTGTTAGGTAACGAGGTCGTGTACGACGTATTTGCCTATGCCGATGTCGCACAGTGGTGCTTTGACGGCAGCAGCAAGCTCTAAGCTGCAAGCGACACGTTAAAACTGCTTCACCTCCAACAACAACAAGGGTGAATACGATGGCTGACAATCGCGGTGTGGTGTACCTGGGCAATGGCCAGGTTGAAGTGCAGAACATTCCTTTTCCCAAGATGCAAAACCCTCAAGGCAAGCCGATCCATCACGGGGTGATCCTGCGGGTGGTGTCGACCAATATTTGTGGGTCTGACCAGCACATGGTGCGCGGTCGCACCACGGCGCAAGTGGGGCTGGTGCTGGGCCACGAGATCACTGGCGAGGTGATCGAAGCCGGGCGTGACGTTGAGCATTTGAAAGTCGGCGATCTGGTGTCGGTGCCGTTCAACGTGGCGTGCGGGCGTTGCCGCAGTTGCAAAGAGCAAAACACCGGCGTGTGCCTGACCGTCAACCCGGCCCGTCCCGGCGGTGCGTATGGCTATGTGGACATGGGCGATTGGGTCGGCGGCCAGGCGGAATATGTGCTGGTGCCGTATGCCGATTTCAACCTGCTCAAACTGCCGAACCGCGACGCCGCCATGGAGAAAATCCGCGACCTGACCTGCCTCTCCGACATCCTGCCCACCGGCTACCACGGCGCGGTCACGGCGGGCGTTGGCCCCGGCAGCACGGTGTACATCGCCGGTGCTGGCCCGGTAGGCCTGGCTGCGGCGGCGTCAGCGCGCTTGCTGGGTGCTGCGGTGGTGATTGTCGGTGACGTCAACCCGATCCGTCTGGCGCATGCCAAGGCGCAGGGCTTTGAGATTGCCGACCTGTCCAAGGACACCCCGCTGCATGAGCAAATCGCCGAGTTGCTGGGCGAGCCGGAAGTCGACTGCGCGGTCGATGCGGTGGGCTTTGAAGCCCGTGGTCACGGCCATGACGGCGTCAAGCACGAAGCCCCGGCCACGGTGCTCAACTCACTGATGGGCGTGGTGCGGGTGGCGGGTAAAATCGGTATTCCGGGCTTGTACGTCACCGAAGACCCGGGCGCTGTCGATGCGGCCGCCAAAATGGGCAGCCTGAGCATCCGCTTTGGTCTGGGCTGGGCCAAATCCCACACCTTCCACACCGGGCAAACCCCGGTCATGAAATACAACCGCCAACTGATGCAGGCGATCATGTGGGACCGCATCAAAATTGCCGACATTGTGGGCGTAGAGGTGATCAGCTTGAATGACGCCCCGCGTGGGTATGGCGAGTTTGATGCGGGTGTGCCGAAGAAGTTTGTGATTGATCCGCATACGTTGTTTAGCTGATCCTTAATTTGCTGTGAGGAAGCACTTACCTGTTCAGATAAGTGCTTTCTCGAACAAGCTAAGTTTTAGCGATTTTATTAAAGGTGCATTAATGGGGGCGATGGGCAGAGCTTACTTCAACGTCTACCGCTTATTACATGTCTACGAAGAAAATCTCTGTTTCTCCTTATAGTGTCTGGAGAGAGTCTCTGTATTGGTTCAAATGAATCATTTGATTGATGTGCAATTGTTTGAACAGGTGTTGCGTTGCTATTTTTCGGGCGGTGTATATTCTGGCTTTCCCAGTAGCTGGGAGGTCGGTTTTTTTTGGCTTTGCCCGGTGTTGTTATAGGCGCTATTGTTATACCTGTATTGTCGTAAGCAGGAGCGGTTTTTCGGTAGGGTGGTGGAGATAAGTATTCTGTACTTGTAATGTTTCGTGTTCTAAAATTTCCGGCTGAATAAGGTGGCGGGGCAATGTCGCTGGCGACTTGGAGTCCGTGGGTAGTCGATATAGTCTCAGTCGCTGGAGTATATTTTTTAAGTACGTCAGCACTCACTTTTGTAACAAGTTTTTTTTTAGAAGATACACGTGAAGTAAATATGTTTTTTAAACCCTTCCATATATTGGGGAAATGACCTGTCGGGTCAACCTTGTTCAACGGGTCATTATCGCAATACGCATAAGCATTAATCCCTCCCTCCCCAAACGGGCTCCAACTGTCAGGGCTGTTAAAACGCATCAATACCGGATTAAACGCCCGATACCCTTGGCCCAATAAATAATGCCCAGTCAGCGGTTCTGGTCGTTCGCCGTTAAACCCTGCGCCATTGAGTGAGGTGCCAATGGGGTGATGGCCAAAGGGCGAGTAAGCCTGCGCGTGCAGGGTACCCTCAGGGCTAACGCCATTGAGTACAGAGGTTTGCTGATCGGTCGCCAATAAGGTGGTGCCGGGCAAGCTGCCATGCTGCTGCAATGCGAGGGGTTGGGAGTCGGTCTCAAAAAACCGGCTTTTACGTTCGCCCTCAACCTCAGTGGCGATGCGGGTGTCGTTGTAAAAACGTTGAATGCTGTTGCTGGCTGCCAGCCGGTCCAATGGATCGTAGAGGTAGGTGCTGGCGACGGTTTTGCGCTGTTTGCTCATGGTGAACTCCCGGGAAAAGCGCGGACGAAGGGTTAGCTTCCCCCCTGGAGTCATGGGCTGTATAGCTAGCAGAACTGCTAGGTCGTAAGCGTTTAGACCTGCAAGCGCTGGCCCAGTACGTCGAGCAGGTCACAGCCGTCGCGCAGCAAAATGGCGCAAGGCTGGGTGAGGTATTTGAGGTCTACGCCGTCGGCGGCGCTCAGGTCTAAACGGTTGAGGCTTTCGAACAGTTGGGTCACGGCCAGAATGCGCGCCGCCGCATTGGCATGCAGCACGTCAGGCGGGCTTTGGCGGTCAATCAGCAAGCTGGGGATCAGGCAGTCTATTGCGGTCAGCGGGATGTATTGGTTCATAAAGTGCACTCTGGTGTGTTGAATATCGCTGCCACCTATTCGTCGCCAAACGAATAGGTGGCAGCTGCACGCAGGTTGGCGAACCGGAAACACACCACCCGGCAGACCCGAAGGTCTCCCGCGCACAGCTGCCATAACACAGCCTTGCGGGTGCAAAAAAGCCTGCAAAAAAACAGGATTTTTCGCATGGTGGTTTACAGGTCGCCAAACCCGGTCGCCATTGGGACGACCGGCGGACTATAAGCCCCCTACTCCAACCCGTGCAAACCTAAAACCTTGTAGGAGCGAGCTTGCTCGCGATCTTTTGAGGGTTAAAAGACAGCCAGCACAACCACTGCCGCCACCACCACACAGGCGATAGCGACAAGGTTCAGCCCGCTCAACAACGGTCGCTTGGCCGCCACTTGAGGTTCAATGCGCGCCACAATCGCTTGCCACACACGGTCGGGCACCGGGTCCTGACCCACGCAGCCGTTCCATGCCCCGGCGCAGCCAGACTTTGACCGAACCCAGTGGCGCGACCAATTGCTCGGCTAATTCTTTGGCGCTGCATGCCATCCAGTTGCTCAAGGCAAGGCGGCTGTTGCAGGCTGCCCTGTTGTTGCAATGCTAGTGAGGTAAGGCGTTAATGCATTAATGGCTAAGCCGTATTTCTTATTTTAGAGCCATAGGTGACGGGGTTATATTCAGTATTTAGAAAAGAGGGTAGATATTTTGACAGGCCTCGATTTTTATCAATTGAAAAGATGGTGTCATATTTAGAAGTTTGGCCATTTTTTAGTGGGGGCAATATTTTATCTGGGTCGACTGCTGTGACAGTGCCTATGTACGATTTTACAGGGCGGCCCGCTTCGGCTGACAGGTGTGCTGCGAATGAATTAGCATTGCCGTTTCCAGAGAAGCACATGATTGTACGTAGGCTGGAATAATCATCCATTGAATAGCCGTTATTTACCGCAAGGGTGTGAAGGGATGAGGCATCAATAGCCTGATGATCATTGAAAAACATCCGGGTGTTTTGGGTGGAGTTGTCGCCGTGGCCAATAAAGTTAAGTCTTCTTTGTTTATGATAGGTGTCTTCGAACGTGACAATTCCTTCAGAAAGTCGTGTAACGTTTTTAGCTTTTTTAACTGCGCTGCCTTTAAATTTTGACACGGTCCTTATGTAGATACGCGAAAAAAAGTTAAGCAGAGCAGACGTGTAATGGCCTGAAGGATCGACCTGATTGACAGGGTCGCCAGTACAATACGCATACGCGTTAATCCCCCCCTCCCCAAACGGGCTCCAACTGTCCGGGCTATTAAAGCGCATCAATACCGGATTAAACGCCCGATACCCTTGGCCCAATAAATAATGCCCGGTCACAGGCTCTGGTCGTTCGCCGTTAAACCCTGCGCCATTGAGTGAGGTGCCGATGGGGTGATGGCCAAAGGGCGAGTAAGCCTGCGCGTGCAGGGCGCCCTCAGGGCTAACGCCATTGAGCACAGAGGTTTGCTGATCGGTCGCCAATAAGGTGGTGCCGGGCAGGCTGCCATGCTGCTGCAACGCGAGGGGGTGGGAGTCGGTCTCAAAAAACCGGCTTTTACGTTCGCCCTCGATCTCAGTGGCGATGCGGGTGTCGTTGTAAAAACGTTGAATGCTGTTGCTGGCGGCCAGCCGGTCCAATGGATCGTACAGGTAGGTGCTGGCGACGATTTTGCGCTGTTTGCTCATGCTGAACTCCCGGGAAAAGCGCGGACGAAGGTTGAGCTTCTCCCTGGAGTTTCACGCTGTATAGCTAGCAGAACTGCTAGGTAGCGAGGGTTTAGACCTGCAAGCGCTGGCCCAGTACATCGAGCAGGTCACAGCCGTCGCGCAGCAAAATGGCGCAAGGCTGGGTGATGTGTTTGAGGTCTACGCCGTCGGTGGCGCTCAGGTCTAAACGGTTGAGGCTTTCGAACAGTTGGGTCACGGCCAGAATGCGCGCCGCCGCATTGGCATGCAGCACGTCAGGCGGGCTTTGGCGGTCAATCAGCAAGCTGGGGATGAGGCAGTCTATTGCGGTCAGCGGGATGTATTGATTCATGGCTTAGTCTCGTTGAAGTAAATGAGACTGCCGCCTACCTGTCGCCAAACAAATAGGTGGCAACTGCACGCGGGTTGGCGAACCGGCAACGAGACACCCGGCAGACCCGAAGATCTCCCGCGCACAGCTGCCATAGAGCAACTCTGCGGGTACGGATCATCCTGCAAAAAAACAGACGTTCCGCACTCATTGATCGGGTCGCCAAACCCGGCCGCCATTGGGACGACCGGCGGACTATAAGCCCCCGACTCCAACCCGTGCAAACCTAAAACCTTGTAGGAGCGAGCTTGCTCGCGATCTTTTGAGGGTTAAAAGACAGCCAGCACAACCACTGCCGCCACCACCACACAGGCGATAGCGACAAGGTTCAGCCCGCTCAACAACGGTCGCTTGGCCGCCACTTGAGGTTCAATGCGCGCCACAATCGCTTGCCACACACGGTCGGGCACCGGGTCCTGGCCCACGGAGTCGGTCAGGCGGGCGAGGCTGGTTTGCCAGGCGGCGAGTTCTTCGCGCAACCCGGCGTCATCGACCAGCAGTTGTTCAAAGCGTTTGCTGGCGGCAGGCGGCATCAACCCGATGGCGTAATCGCCTGCCAGGGCACGGCGCAGGGTGGGGGTTTGATAATTCATGCTTCAAGGCCTCCACGCAGCCGTTCCATGCCCCGGCGCAGCCAGACTTTGACCGAACCCAGTGGCGCGGCCAATTGCTCGGCTAACTCTTTGGCGCTGCGGCCCTGAAAATAGGCAGTGGTAATGGTTTGACGCTGCATGCCATCCAGTTGCTCAAGGCAAGGCGGCTGTTGCAGGGCGCCCTCGGGCAGCTCACGGTGCATGCGCAATTGCTCGATGGCCTGGTCGTGGGTGATGGCGATCATCCAGGCCACAGGGGCTGATAAATGGGGGTCGTATTGCGCGGCGTTTTGCCAGATGCGCACGAAGCTTTCTTGCACCACTTCTTCGGCCAGATCACGCTGGCTGATGCACTGCAAAGCCACGTTTTGCAGACGCGGGGCGACGCTACGATACAACGTTTCAAAGGCTCGGCGGTTGCCCAATGCACATTGGGCCAACAGCTTTTTGAGGTACTCGGCGTCGGAGATTAAGATGACCGTTCTCCCATATATCAGGGGATGGCAATGTGCCATTCACGTGGAAAGATTAGTCCAAAATTCGTGGCTGTTCCATGCATTGGCCGATCATTTTTTTCTGATGTGCCGACTTGATTTTTGGCGGTTTTATCATCCTGTCTTGATAAGTGCCGGCCCGCTGTAGAGCGATGCCCGCGTCGTTCCTGTTTTGAATTAAGATTGCGCCCTGTTTGCTGAATGCTGGCTGTAGGGAACATCCGCAGCGGTGTTGAGTCTGAGTATTAGTTTTGCTGCTCCTTGGCGGGCAGCTTTTTGGTTGAAGAGGTCGATGCGATGAAAAAGTTGAGCGCAGTAGCACTGGCAACATTGATGAGCGTAGCGGTAACCCCGGTGTTTGCAGCAGGGTTTGACCTGGGCGCGGCAACCCAGCTCTTGGGCCAGGTACAAGGCGGCAACAGCGCCAGCTCTGACAAGTCGGTGCAGGCCTTGCAACTGCTGACCAAAGCCCAGCAGATGGGCGTCAAGCCAGAGCAAGCGGCGGGTGGCGTGGGGGCGATGTTGAGCCTGGCAAAAAACCAGCTGACAGCCAATGATTACGCAGCTCTGACCCAGCAAGTGCCGGGCATTAACAAGGTCACCGGCGCCGGTGCCCTGACTCAACTGAGCCAGTTCAGCGCGAAAAACCCGCAGCTTCAGGCCCTGGTGGGCCAGATCAACCCGGTGAGCAATGATGCCAAAGTGGCGGTCAGCAACGTGACCAACCAATCGCAATTGAACAGCGCGTTCCAGGCGCTGGGCATGAAAAGCAGCATGGTCCAGGAATTCGCCCCTGTGATCACTCAGTACCTGGGCCAGCAGGGGGTTGCCAGCCCGCTGCTGACCACCCTGGGTACGCTGTGGGGCATCTAAGGATTAGCCGCGCTCAGCGCGCAATGTGCTGATGCGCTGGTCTTTCTTGATCCAGAGCTGGTTGACCCAGCTCTGGATCTGCTCGCGAAACACCGGATCGTTCTCGTAATCACCCTGGCACAGGGCCGGATCCAGTTCGCGGGTCTGGATATCAACAATCACTTTGGGCACTTGCCCGCTGATCAACGCCCAAAACCCCGGAATCTTTGCCTGTGGATACACCACGGTGACGTCGAGCACGGCGTCCAGCTGTGGGCCCATTGCCGCCAGTACAAAGGCCACGCCACCCGCCTTGGGTTTGAGCAGGTAGGTGTAGGGCGATTGTTGCTGGGCCCGTTTGGCCGGGGTAAAGCGGGTGCCTTCCAGGTAGTTGACGACCGTTACCGGTTGGCGCTTGAACAGCTCGCAGGCGGCTTGGGTGATTTTGAGGTCCTGGCCCTTTAACTCAGGGTGTTTGGCCAAAAAGGCCTTGGAATAGCGCTTCATGAAGGGGTAGTCGAGCGCCCACCAGGCCAGGCCCAGAAACGGCACCCAGATCAGTTCTTTTTTAAGGAAGAACTTGAAGAACGGCGTGCGGCGGTTCAAGCCTTGCATCAACGCCGGGATATCGACCCACGATTGGTGGTTGCTGATCACCAGGTACGAGGTGGTGCGGCTGAGGTTGTCGGCGCCGCGAATGTCCCAGCGGGTGGGCAGGCACAGGGCGAAAATGCGTTTGTCAATCTCGGACCAGGTT
The DNA here is from genome assembly GCF_009600165.1 of Pseudomonas sp. FSL R10-0399. Lineage (NCBI taxonomy): Bacteria > Pseudomonadati > Pseudomonadota > Gammaproteobacteria > Pseudomonadales > Pseudomonadaceae > Pseudomonas > Pseudomonas sp. FSL R10-0399. The sequence goes on along the minus strand of NZ_WIWK01000072.1, from coordinate 18,732 downwards.
TCGGCGATCCACATCACGGCCCACGAGTTGTAATCGCGCAGCCGACCCGGTGAAATCAGCTTGAGCAGCGCGAACAGCATGAGCGGGCCGAACAGAATGAGGGTGTTGCACAGCAACAGCAGTGTGACCAAACAGCCGGTGAGCAGGCGGCGCATAAGTAACTCTTGAACATTTAAGGACCCGCCATGATAAGCAGCGCGTTGCAGAACGCCAAATCAGAGTGCTAACAAATGTTTCGAGCGCTATAGGCTATTTTCCTCTGTGGGAGCGGGCTTGCTCGCGATAGCATCATCACGTTGCTTCAGGCGGACCGGGTTGCCTGAATCGCGAGCAAGCCCGCTCCCACATGAACCAATGGTAAATAAAGGGTCTAACCCGCACCCCTAAAAGGAAATGACCGCCATGAAGTCTGTTTTAGCCTTGCTGTCTGTATTGGCGTTGCCGGTGATGGCCGCCGAACCGACCCTGTACGGGCGTTATGAGTACATCAAGCTGCCGGAAATCGGTGAGACGCTGAAGGCCAAGATGGACACTGGCGCCTTGACGGCGTCGCTGTCGGCCAAAAACATTCAGACCTTCACCCGTGACGGTGAAGAGTGGGTGCGTTTCCAACTGGCCACCCCGGACGCGGGCAGCAAGGTGTATGAGCACAAAGTGTCACGCATCAGCAAAATCAAAAACCGCGCCGACGAAGACGAAGACAAAGATGAAGTCAACGTGGCCAAGCGCCCGGTGGTGGATCTGGAGATGTGCCTGGGCAATGTCAAACGCACCGTAGAGGTGAACCTCACCGACCGCAGCAACTTCAACTACCCGCTGTTGATCGGGGCCAAAGCGCTGCGTGAGTTCGGCGCGGCGGTGAACCCGGCGCGACGCTATACGGCGGATCAGCCTGGGTGTTAACGGGGTTGATACTCCCGCACGTGTGATGAGCGCGCGCGGGAGTACTGTGAGTGGTGGTATTAATAAAGGTTAGCGAGCGCTTCGAATATTTAAAATGGCATTTACGTGAGTCCTGATGTCGTAGGCCAATTCTAGGGCGTAATCATTGTCGCTAGGTGTGGGGATTTTCTGGTTGAAAGGTCTGTTGTAAGAGCTACCTGTCGCGTCAACGAATTTTTTGTATGCATCGTCCAGCGCTGTTGGGTCTATCGAGTTACCCGTTCTTAACACACTAAGGTCTGATCTGAGCTGACGGTCTGCTACTCGAACACGCTGCTGTTTAATAATTGATTCGTCGATTGTTGTTGCGATTTTTTTCATCGTTTTTGCATTGAGGTCCGGGTGCGTGATTTGAAGTTCCTTGATCACCTTGTTTATCCCGAAATCCCGTGTTTTTGAGCGTTCACCGAGAATTGTTTTCAGCTTAAGGGTTTCATTTTTTGAGGTAACTTTGACAAAAATGCCCTTATCAATTGTTGTTGAATAGTTGCGTCCAAATTGATTGCCTATGCCTTTAAACAACGACCGCCAAAAGTGCCCTGTGGGGTCGGTTCTATTCACCGGGTCGCCTGCGCAATACGCATACGCATTAATACCGCCCTCACCAAACGGGCTCCAACTGTCCGGGCTATTGAAGCGCATCAAGACCGGATTGAATGCCCGATAACCATTACCCAATAAGTAGTGTCCGGTTGTTTTGTCGTCGCGTTCACCATTAAATCCCAGTACCCGTTGTTCATCGGCGGGGCTATAACCGGCTGCGGTGTAGGCGACGGGGGTGTGTTGTTCGCCCGTGAGTGTGGCCAGGGTTGAGCGTTTGTCGTCGTGGGCGATCAAGGCGGTTTCAACACCGCGGGGGGTGGTGGTCAGTTGCGCTAACACTGCGTTGTCGGTTTCAAACACGCGATACGCCGTATTACCTTTAATTTCGGTGGCCACCCGGTCGTTGTTGTAAAACACCTGTGTTTTGTCACCCTCTGAGCCACCACTTTTTACATGGCGGTCCAGCGGGTCATAGGCGTACTGGTGCAGCAGCACTTTCTTTTTTGCAGACATGGTCTTAACCCTTTATCACTTCCTCTATGAAGCCATTAGAGATAGCGGGTTAAAACCGTGAGCGGTACTGACAGAACGGCTAGGTTTGTGTGCCGTTGGTCGCCAAGCCATTGGGTAGCGCACGGGTCAGCGCTTGAGCAGCCCGCGCACGCTGATCCACACCGGGATGCCCAGACCTATCCAGCTCAGGGCGTCCCATGCGCCTTCGCCCAGCAGGGCCGCGAACAAGCCTGTGGCGCTGACCAGGCCAATTGCCAGTGGCACGCTAAAGACTTTCCAGAAGTTGGACTGGCGCGGTTTCATCGGGCGCTCTCCTTGCGGACCGTGCGCCGTACCCACCACAAGTACAGGCCGCTGCCGAGCACAATAATGGTCAGCAGATCGAGGGCCGCCCAGAGTATTTTCATTGGCATGCCGCCGTAGTCACCAAAGTGCAGGGGCTGGGACATGCCCATGGCGTTCATGTACCAGGGGCGGTCGCCGACGGCGGTGACGTCCAGCGTACTGGCGTCGATCAACACCGGTGTCAGCAGGTGCGAGGTGAGGTGGGTGCTGCCTTTCATAAAGACGGCGTAGTGGTGTTCGCTGGAGAAGCGCGTGCCGGGGAAGGCGATAAAGTCCGGTTGCATGCCGGGCGCGGCCTGGTTGGCGATCTCCAGCAGGTGAGTGGCCGGGGCGTGCCGGGTGAGGGGCGGGGCATTGCGGTAGGGTTCAACCATGGCGCTGAGGCTGTCGTTGCGCCAGGCGTCGATGATCAGATCGGCGCACGCGCTGATCACCCCGGTCACGCCCACCACCAAGGCCCAGGTCAGGGTCACGACGCCGATCAGGTTGTGCAGGTCGAGCCAGCGCAGGCGGCGGGATTTATCGGTGCGCACGCTGGCAAATTCATTGCGCCGCATAAACGGCAAATACAGCACGGTGCCGGAGATGATCGCCAGCACAAACAGGGTGCCCATAAAGGCCAGCAGCAGCTTGCCGGGCAGGCCCGCGAACATGTCTACGTGCAGGCGCAGCATGACCATCATGAAGCCGCCATTGGCTGATGGCACTTCAATGGGCTGGCCGGTGCGGGTGTCGAGCATAAAGGTGTGGGACGAGTTGGGCTCGGTGCCAGCGGTGGCGGCCATGATGGCGTAGACCGCGTTGGGCTCGTCTTCTTCCCAGCCGAAATACTGCATGACCTCGCCGGGCCGATGCGCCTCGGCGGCCTGCACCAGTTGCTGCAAATCGAGCTGTGGCGTGCCTTCGGGCAGTGCCTGGACTTGCGGCGCATTGCCCAGCAGGTGATCGATTTCATGGCTGAAAATCAACGGCAAACCGGTGAGTGCCAGCATCAGCAAAAAGGCGGTGCAGATCAGGCTGGTCCAGGTGTGGATAAAGGACCAGCGGCGAATGGTTTTGCTTTTCATGAAGGTCCCAAATGTAAAAACACCCTTGTCCCTGTAGGAGCGAGCTTGCCTCGCGATCTTTTAAAAGCTCGCGCCTACAGAAGCCGGTTCAGCGGGTTACCACTTGTAGTCAACACTGGCCATGATGTTGCGGCGGTCACCGTAGTAGCAGTAGAAACCGTCGCACGTTGACAGGTATTGCTTGTCGAAAACGTTATTGGCATTGACCGACACGGTGGCGCCTTTAAGGGCTTTGCTGACCTTGCCGAGGTCGTAATGCACGGCCGCGTCATACACGGTGTAGGCGTCTGTATGACCGTAAGCGGCGTCAGCCACGTAGCCTTTGCTGCCAATGGCGATATTGTCGGTTTCGCCGATGTAACGCGCCCCGAAACCAATGCCGAAGCCTTCCAGTGCGCCTTTGTGCCAGGTGTAGTCAGCCCAGATGGAGGCCTGATGCTCGGGTGTCAGCGGCAGCGGGCGGTTTTTGTCCAGCGGGTCTGAAACTTTGGTCATTTTGGTGTTGGCGTAGGTGTAGGCGGCGGTCAGTTTGAGGTTGTCGTTGACGTTGCCCACGGCCTCCAGTTCCAGGCCTCGCACGTTGGCTTCACCCAAGGGGCGGCTCACGCCAAGGGTGTCGCTGAGCACGATGTTTTTGCGGGTCAGGTCATACACGGCGGCAGTGAAGAGCATCTCGCTGCCCGGTGGCTGGTATTTAAGGCCCAATTCGTATTGCTTGCCTGTACCGGGCTTGAACGCTTTGCCGCCAAAGCCCCCCGGTTCGGCCTGGAACGACTCGGCATAGGACACGTAAGGGGTGAACCCGGAGTCGAACACGTAGCTCAGCGCCGCATTGCCGGTAAAGGCGCTGTCGTCGCGTTTGTCGCGGGCATCGTTCTGGTTGTAGAAGGTGGTGTCGGTGTGCAGCCAGTCTTGACGCCCGCCCAGGGTCAGACGCCAGTTATCCAGCGCCATCTGGTCTTGCAGGTACAGGCCGGTGTCGCGGGTTTTCTGGTTGTAATCGTTGTAGGCGGTGTAGTTGACGTGGCTGAAGTCTTGCCCGTAGATCGGGTTGTTGATGTTACTGACCGGGGCAACGCCGTATTGCCATTTGTAGCTGGTATCGACGCGCTGATGATCAAGGCCGATCAGCAGCGTGTGCTTGAGCGCGCCGGTGGTGAAGTCGGCTTGCAGGTTGTTGTCTACGGCGAACTGGCTGATGTCTTCGTCCACGATGTTGGCCCCGCGCTGGACGGTGCCGTCATCGGCCACCGAACCAAAGTAACCGCCGGCGGTGATGCTCTGAAAGGACAAGTCACTTTTGGTGTAACGCAGGTTTTGGCGGAACTGCCACACATCGTTCAGGCGATGTTCAAAGGCATAGCCGAGCGCGTAGTAAGTTTTGTCGTAGAACTCCCAGTCCGGATCACCGAGGTTCTTGTGGGGCTTGACCTTGCCTGCCGGGGTGGACACCAGCGTGCCCTGAATCGGCAAGAACTGGCTGGTGGTGCCGGTGTCATCGCGGTTGAACTGGCTGAGGAAGGTCAGCGTGGTGTCCGGGTCGATGTTCCACGTCAGGCTCGGGGCGATGTTGTAGCGCTTGTCATCGGTGTGCTCGATGGTGGTGTTGCTGTCACGCACCACGCCGCTGACGCGATACAGAAAACGCCCTTCGTCGTCTATCGGTCCCGTGCTGTCAAAGCTGATTTGCTTGCGCTGGTAGCTGCCGATTTGCAGTTGTACTTCGTGGCTGGCGGTGTCTTCGGGGCGACGGCTGACCATGTCCAGCAAGCCGCCTGCGGGGGTTTGCCCGTACACCGATGAAGCCGGACCGCGCAGCAAGGCGACGCGCTCCAGGTCCCAGGTTTCCAGCTTGGGCATGGTGTAGGAGCCTTTGGGCAGCGGCAGGCCATCGAGGAATTGAGTGGGTTCAAAGCCGCGCACTTTCAGCCATTCCGAGCGGCTGTCGCTGCCATAGCTGCTGGCGGTGACGCCGGGCATGTAACGCACGGCATCGTCGAGGTTTTGCGCCGCGCGATCTTGCATCTGGCTGCGCGTGGCGACCGAGATTGAGCGTGGGGCTTCTGCCAGCGCGGTATCGGTTTTAGTGCCCGCCGCTGAGCGCTGCGCCAGGTAGCCGGTAACTGGCCCCCAAGCACTTTCGTACCCGCCCTGAGCGGAAATCGTGGTGGCTTCCAGGGCTACGGCGCCCTGCGTGATTGCGATCAGGGTGTAGCTGCCTGCGCTGCCCGGCACCAACTGCAACCCCGTGCCGCGCAACGCTTCACGCAGCGCCGTGGTGGGTTCGAACGTGCCCTGCACGGGCGCCGAGGCTTTGCCGGCCAGCAATGCCGGGTCCATGGCCAGGGTCAGGCTGGCCTGGCTGGCGATCTGGTTAAGCGTGGCGGCCAACGGCCCGGCGGGCAGGTTGTAGCTGCGCGAGGTGGTGTTTTGTTCGGCGGCTATTAACGCGGTGCTGGCCAGCGGTGCGCCTAGGGCAATGGCCAGGGTCAACAGGCTGGGGCGCAAAAACGTATCGAAGGTGCGGGACATTCGGCGGATTCCTGAATGGAAATTGTTCTCAATGACTAGGAGCCGAACGAGCAGCGAAAAGTGATAGGGCTAATTGAAAATAATCTGCATTTATTTTTCTGGCGCCGGGGCGACGGTGATCCACCACGGGGTGAGCTGTTTGACCTTGACCGGCAGGATCGGCGGCAGGGCATTGAGCGCCAGCTCGAGGTTGTCCAGCGGGAAGCTGCCGGTGATGCGCAGGTCGGCCACGCGCGGATCAACGCCCAGATGCCCGCGGTGGTAGCGATTGAGTTCGCCGACCATGTCGGCCAGGCGCACGTTGTCGAGCACCAGCATGCCGCGTGTCCAGGCGTCGGCCCCGGCGGTGACGGTGAGCATTTGGCCGAGGTGGTCGCGGTGCATGAGCACTTGCTGGCCTGCGCTGAAGATGACGTCCTCAACGCTGTTTTCGGGGTGCGCCGCCACGCGTGATTGCAGCACGCTCAGGCGTGTGCCGTCGTCTTCGCGCTTGACCATAAACCGCGTGCCCAAGGCCCGCAGGGTGCCGTCGCGGGTTTGCACGACAAAGGGTCGCGGGTCGCCGTGGCCGGTCTGCACCATGATCTCGCCGGCTTGCAGGATGATGCGCCGGGTGTCGCCATCAAACTGAACATCTACCGCGCTGTGAGTGTTGAGGTTGATCACGGTGCCATCGGCCAGTTGCAACTGGCGTTGCTCGCCGGTGGCGGTGCGTTGGTCGGCCATCCAGTAATCCAACGGCAGGTAGTTTTTGCCCGCGAACAGGGCCAGCCCGCACACCAGCGCAATGCTCGCCAGGCCGCTGCCGAGTTTGCGCACCCGCTGATGCACCCCGCTGCGGGCGTTACGCAAGGCATTGCGTGCGGCCAGGCTGGTGCTGCTGAAGCGGTGGTCGAGCATGCCCAGTTGTTGCCAGGCGCGGGCGTGCTCTTCGCTGGCGGCGTACCACTTGTCGAATTCGGCCTGTTGCACCGGGCTGCCATTGCCGCAGTCCAGGCACAGTTGCCAGGCAATGGCCGCGTCGAGCACGCGGGCTGACACCGGTTTGGAACTGATCGCGCTCACGTCGGCTCGCCATACAGCGCGATGTAGCACTGGCGCATGCCTTGGGCCAGGTACTGACGCACACGCGGCACCGACACGCCCAAACGCTGTGCGATGTCGGCATGGGGCAGGCCATCGAGGCGGCTGTACAGGAACGCCGCCCGGGCCTTGCTCGACAGCTTGCCGAGCAGGCGGTCGATGGCTTTGAGGTCTTCGAGGATCAGGTGTTGTTCTTCGGGCGAGGGCTGCTCGGCCTCGGGCAGTAGCGTCAATTCGTTGAGGTACGCCTGCTCCAGGGCGGCGCGGCGAAAGTAGTCAAACAGCAGGCCCTTGGCGATGGCCGCGAGAAACGCCCGGGGCTCACGCGGGGCGCTGAGTTCGCTGCGACCCAGAAGGCGCACGAAGGTGTCCTGGCTCAAGTCCTCGGCGCGTTGCGGGCACGCCACATTGCGCCGTAACCACGCCAGCAGCCAAACGCGATGGTCGCGGTAAAGCGAGCCAACCAGTTCGTGCTGAGGGTTTTGGAGTGAGGACAACGGCTGCACCGAGGGCAAGTTTTAACTAACGATAATTATTCGCGATTGTGTCAGAGGGGAACGGGCGGCGCAATTGACGCTCATCGGCTAACCGTAGGAGCGAGCTTGCCTCGCGATCTTTTAAATGTTCAAAAGATCGCGAGACAAGCTCGCTCCTACAGAGGGATGGGGGCGCTCTTAAAAGCTGTGAATGATCTTGCGCCGTTGCCACTGGTTGAGGCGCTGTTGCAGGGCCTGGGGGCTGTCGATGCCTTGGGCGCGGGCGCGGCTGAACAGGATGAGCGTCAGCTCCGCCGTGGCCAGGGCGTCGGCGCTGGCGTTGTGGCGGTCTTCGACATACAGGTTGAAGTGCTTGATCCAGTGATCCAGCCCGGCCTCGCGGCCCTGATGCTGCGTGCAGAGCATGGGCGCCAGGGCTGCCACGTCCATAAAGGCATGTTGCAAGCGGTAACCCAGGCTGTCTTTGAGCGCACGGGTGAGCATGTGCTGGTCGAACGGGGCGTGAAAGGCCAGCAGCGGGCTGTCACCGACAAACGCCATAAAGTCCAGCAGGGCGTCGGCCGGGTCGCTGCCGGCAGCAATCGCACTGGGCCCCAAGCCATGCAGCAAGACGCTGGGGCTCAGCGGGTTGTCAGTGCGCAACAAGGTCCGTTCAAAGGTTTGGCTGAAGTCGATGGCGCCGTCTTCAATGACCATCGCGCCAATCGATAACACTTGGTCGCGATTGAGGTTCAGGCCGCTGGTTTCCAGGTCAACCACCACCCAGCGCTGGGCGCGCAGAGCGTGATCGCCCAGGCCGGCAGACTCGGGCAGGCGCAACAGGCGTTGCTGCTGGGCAAGGCTTAGGATCGGGGCTTTACGCGGCAGCAGCCAGGAAAACAGCTTCATAGCTGATACCGCAGGGCCAGGCTGCTTTGCAGGCGCTGCGCCTGACGCAGGGCTTCACGCAGGATGCGCCGATCCAGTTGGTTCAACTGGTCGGGGTCGACTCGGTTGGAGTACGGGCGGTTTTGCCGGGTCTGCAACTGATGCTGTTGCATGCGGGTCTGCTGAATAAAGTGATACGCCTCTTCGTAGGCCGCGCCGTCCAGCGGCTCGATCACGCCCAGGGTGGTGAGCTGGCGCAGGCGTTCAAGGGTGTTGATGGCCTCTACACCATGGGCCAGCGCCAACAGGCGGGCACCGTCAACGAACGGGCCCAGGCCCTGCACCTTGAGGTCGAGGGTGGCTTTGTCGCCGCCTTTGCGCTCCAGCACAAACTCGCGAAAACGGCCCACGGGCGGGCGATGGCGCAGGGCGTTGTCGGCCATCATGCGCTGGAACAAGCGGTTGTCGGCGACTTGCGTGAGGATCGTGCGGCGCAGGTGCTGGCAACCCTGTTCGTCGCCCCACACGGCGCGCAGGTCGAAGTAGATGCTGGAGGCCAACAGGTTTTGCGGCGTGGCCTCGCGAATAAATGCGCTGAAGCGCCGGGCCCATTCGGCGCGGGACAAACACAGCTCGGGGTTGCCGGCCATGATGTTGCCTTTGCACAGGGTGAAGCCGCAGGCCGCCAGGTGCTGGTTGATCTGCTGCGCGATGGGCAGCAGACGCTGGCGGATATCGGCGGCTTGGGCGGCGTCTTTGGCCTCGAACAAGATGCCGTTGTCCTGGTCGGTGTGCAGGGTTTGCTCGCGTCGGCCTTCGCTGCCGAAACACAGCCAGGTGAACGGCACGCCGGGGTCGCCACGCTCGGCCAGTACCAGCTCAATCACGCGGCACACGGTGTGGTCGTTGAGCAGGGTGATGATGTGGGTGATTTGGGTGGATGAAGCGCCGTGGGCCAGCATGCGCTCTACCAACTGGCTGATTTCGCCGCGCAGGTTGATCAGGGTGTCCAGCCGTGGCGCATGGCGGATGGTGCGGGCCAGGTGCACCAGATCGACCCGTTGCAGCGAGAACAAGTCGCGCTCGGAGACCACGCCGCACAGGCGCTGTTCCTTGACCAGACACACGTGGGCGATGTGCCGTTCGGTCATGGCAATGGCGGCGTCGAAGGCACTGTGATCGGGTGACAGGTAAAACGGCCCGGCGGTCATGTGCGCGTCGATGGCCTGATCAAAATCTTCAATGCCGTTGGCCACCACCTGACGCAAATCGCGCAGGGTGAAAATGCCCAGCGGCGCCTTGTGTTCGTTAACGATCACGATGCTGCCCACTTGTTGCTCATGCATCAGGCGCACGGCTTCGCGCAGGGCGGTCTGCGGGCTACAGGTGACCGGGTGGCGCATGGCCAATTCGCCCAGGCGGGTGTTGAGCGAGTATTGGGTGCCGAGGGTTTCGACGGCTTTTTGCTGCACTTGCCGGTTGACCTTGTCGAGCAGGCTGCTGACCCCGCGCAAGGCGAAATCGCGGAACTCTTCGGACAGGGCAAACACTTTGATAAACGCGGCTTTGTTCAGTTGCAGGCAGAAGGTGTCTTCAGCGGCCAAGTGTTCTGTGCGAGTGGCCCGTTCACCCAGCAGGGCGGCGAGGGGGAAGCACTCGCCAGCGGTGATTTCAAAGGTGGTTTCGACCACGCTGGCGCCCTGGTGCGTGCGCTCGCCGATGACGCGGCCTTGTTTGACGATATAGAAATGCTCGACCGGGCCGTCTTCGGGCCGAATGATGCTGTCACCGGGACCATAGAAACGCAGTTGGCACTGTTCAACCAGGAAGGCCAGGTGAGTGTTTTCCATTTGGTTAAAGGGCGGGAACCGCTGCAAGAACTGCATGGTGCCGTGGATGTTTTGCAACACCGCCGTTCGACCTGCCTGGAGAAACGCATCCGATTTGCTCATTACCGATACCGCATGATTAGCCGTTGTTGTTATCACGGGGCGTGGCCCCTGCTGGCCTTCATGCTCGGTTGTCTGCACGCGGGTGCCCATTGGACGTAAGTCTAGGAAACCTGTCTGGTGGCTGTGTTTTTCGACAACGTGCGGGCTTTTTACATTTTTCAGACCGGCCCTACTTGGAAATAGGCTTAGCTAGGTGCACATTGATCGCATTGCGGGATAACTGACTGAACCGCTTGGTTTTTAACCGGGGGCAGTTTTTGAGACGGGTATGAGCGAACACGACATTCTGACCGACGCCGAACATGAACTCTTGAGCGAGGTGATGCAAGCCCCTGCTCCGGCAGAGCAGTGCGTGTTGATCGTCGAAGATGACCCGCTTGCCCGCGAGTTGCTGGCAGAGCTGCTGTCGCTGCACGGGATTGACTGCGCGACCGCCAGCAATGGCACGCAGGCGCTGGCGCTGCTGGATTCAGCCTTGCCGATTGGCCTGATGCTGACCGATTTGCGCATGGAGCCCCACGACGGTTTGCACCTGATCCGCCAGGTACGCGAGTCGGAACGCGCTGAGCTGCCGATCATCATCATGTCGGGGGATGCAGAGGTACGGGACGCGATTGAAGCGATGCACTTGAACGTGCTGGACTTTCTGCTCAAGCCCATCGACCCGCCCAAGCTGCTGGACCTGATCAAAAAAGAACTGAATCTGGAACTCGACCCGGACTGTGATTCCGACCCGGACCCCGACCTGTAGGAGCGAGCTTGTCTCGCGATCTTTTGATCTTCTAAAAGATCGCGAGGCAAGCTCGCTCCTACAGGGGGGTACGAGGTTTTACAGGCCGTTTTTAGCCTTGAACTCACGACGACGACGGTGCAACACCGGCTCGGTGTAGCCGTTTGGCTGTTTAGTGCCTTCGATCACCAACTCGACCGCCGCCTGGAAGGCGATGTTGCTGTCGAAGTTCGGTGCCAATGGACGGTACAGCGCGTCGTTGGCGTTCTGGCGGTCAACCACCGGGGCCATGCGCTTGAGGCTTTCAAGCACTTGGGTCTCGCTGACGATGCCGTGACGCAGCCAGTTGGCGATGTGCTGGCTGGAAATACGCAGCGTCGCACGGTCTTCCATCAGGCCGACGTCATGAATGTCCGGCACTTTCGAACAGCCCACGCCCTGATCGATCCAGCGCACCACGTAACCCAGAATGCCTTGTGAGTTGTTATCCAGTTCGTTCTGGATCTGCTCAGGCGTCCACTGCGGGTTCACGGCCAGCGGGATGGTCAGGATGTCGTCCACCGAGGCCGGGGCGCGCTTGGCCAGTTCGGCCTGACGCGCGAACACGTCGACCTTGTGGTAATGCAGCGCGTGCAAGGCAGCGGCGGTCGGCGATGGCACCCAAGCGGTGTTGGCCCCGGCCAGCGGGTGAGCTATTTTCTGTTCCAGCATCGCCGCCATCAGGTCGGGCATTGCCCACATGCCTTTGCCGATTTGCGCACGGCCTTGCAGGCCGGTGCTCAAACCCACGTCGACGTTGTTGTTTTCGTAGGCCGAAATCCACTTCTCGGCTTTCATGTCAGCCTTGCGCACCATCGGCCCGGCTTCCATGGAGGTGTGGATCTCGTCGCCGGTACGGTCCAGGAAGCCGGTGTTGATGAACACCACGCGCTCGCTGGCGGCTTTGATGCACGCCTTGAGGTTGACGGTGGTGCGGCGCTCTTCGTCCATGATCCCGACTTTGAGCGTGTTGCGTGGCAGCTTGAGCACGTCTTCGATGCGCCCGAACAGCTCGTTGGTGAAGGCGGCTTCGTCAGGCCCGTGCATTTTCGGTTTGACGATGTACACCGAACCGGTGCGGCTGTTTTTGCGCGAGGCCTGGCCGTTGAGGCTGTGGATGGCCGCCAGGCTAGTCAGCAGGCCGTCGAGGATGCCTTCAGGGACTTCGTTGCCGTCCTTGTCGAGGATCGCGTCGATGGTCATCAGGTGGCCCACGTTACGCACGAACAACAGCGAACGGCCATGCAGGCTGACGGTGCCGCCATTGGGCGCGGTGTACTCGCGGTCCGGGTTCATGGTGCGGGTGAAGGTTTCGCCGCCCTTGGTCACTTGCTCGCTCAGGTTGCCCTTCATCAGGCCGAGCCAGTTGCGGTAGATCACCACTTTGTCATCGGCGTCGACCGCGGCAACCGAGTCTTCGCAGTCCATGATGGTGGTCAGCGCAGCTTCCATCAGCACGTCTTTGACGCCTGCCGCATCGGTTTTACCGACCGGGCTGGTGGCGTCGATCTGGATCTCGAAGTGCAGGCCGTTGTGTTTGAGCAGCACAGCGGTCGGTGCCGCGGCCGAGCCGTGGTAGCCGATCAGTTGCGCGGTGTCGCGCAGGCCGCTGCTGGCGCCGTCTTTGAGGGTGACCTGCAAGGCGCCGTCAACGATGGCGTAAGCCGTGGTGTCAACGTGCGAACCGCTGGCCAGCGGCGCGGCTTCGTCAAGAAAGGCGCGGGCGAAGGCAATGACCTTGTCGCCACGGACCTTGTTGTAGCCTTTGCCCTTTTCGGCGCCATCGGCTTCGCTGATGGCATCGGTGCCGTACAACGCGTCGTACAGCGAACCCCAGCGGGCGTTCGAGGCGTTGAGGGCAAAGCGCGCATTCATCACCGGCACCACCAACTGTGGGCCAGCCATGCGGGCGATTTCGTCATCGACGTTTTGCGTCGTTGCCTGGAAATCTGCGGCTTCTGGCTGCAGATACCCAATGTCTTGTAGGAAGGCTTTGTAAGCCACGGCGTCATGGGCCTTACCGGCCTGCGCCTGGTGCCAGGCGTCGATGCGCGCCTGCAAATCATCGCGTTTGGCGAGCAGTGCTTTGTTCTTGGGGGCCAGGTCATGAATGACCTTATCGGCACCGGCCCAGAACTGGTCGGCGTTGAGGCCGGTACCGGGGATGGCTTCGTTGTTGACGAAGTCGAACAGGACTTTGGCGACCTGCAGGCCACCGACGTGAACGTGTTCAGTCATTGCTTGCCTCACTCATTTTTATTTAAAGCCTGGAGCGCTTCTCAAAACACCGCCGTAGCGGGGTCATACGGGGTAAAGCAGACGCATTGACCGACCTTGTTGCCAATTATGTAGTGGTCGCCGAGGCATACTACATGATCATTTGCCGATGTGAAAATCAGACTAACTACGTCGTTCTGCGACTTTTATTAAGCTATCGGTCACGTAGAAGAACAGGATGTTCTCAAGAAAAGTGCAGGTTGTTCCAGATAATTCTAAAAACAGTACACAATTTTATATGCAGGCCCATAAAAACCCCGTGGGAGCGGGCGTGCTCCCACGGGGTTCAGGTCAGGCTTTTTTGCGCAGGCTCAGCCAGGCGTCAATGCTGTACACCACAAGGCCCGCCCAGATGAACATAAAGGCGATCAGGGTGCTCTCGGACAAGTGTTCGCCAAACACCCACACGGCAAGAATCAGCACCAGGGTGGGCGCAACGTACTGCATAAAGCCGATAGTGGTGTAAGGCAGGTGGCGCGTGGCCGCGTTGAAGCACACCAGCGGGATCAACGTGGCCGGGCCTGCGGCCACCAGCAACCAGGCTTGTGAGGTGGCCCAGAAATCGGCGTGGGCGCTGTTGGCCTCGGGGTGCATCAGCAGCCAGCCGATGGCGATGGGCACCAGAATCCAGGTTTCGACCACCAGCCCCGGCAAGGCCTTGACCGGCGCCTGCTTGCGGATCAGCCCGTAAAAGCCAAAGGTCAGCGCCAACACCAGCGACACCCACGGCAGGCTGCCGGCTTGCCACACTTGCTCGGCAACACCGATGGCGGCCAGGCCCACGGCAATCCATTGCAGGCGGCGCAGGCGCTCACCTAGCAGCAACATCCCGAGCAGCACGTTGACCAGCGGGTTGATGTAGTAACCCAGGCTGGCTTCGAGCATGCGGTCGTTGTTCACCGCCCACACATAGGTCAGCCAGTTGATGGCGATCAACAGGCCGCTGCCGCTGAGCACGGCGAGGCGTTTGGGGTTGTCGCGCAGCTCTTGCCACCAGCCGGGGTGCTTCCATACCAGCAACAGCAGCGAGCCAAATAGCGCTGACCAGAGCACGCGGCTGACAATAATCTCGGCGGCGGGCACGCTTTCCAGCAGTTTGAAATAGAGTGGGAACAGGCCCCAGATGACATAGGCGCTGAGGCCCAGAATGTACCCGCGACGCGGGTTGGCGGCTTGCATGCAGGATCCTTGGTTAGGTAACTGACTGATCTGTAGGAGCGAGCTTGCCTCGCGATCTTTAAACGATCAAAAGATCGCGAGGCAAGCTCGCTCCTACAAAGGGCACCACTTTAAAACAGTTTCAGCGGCTCTTCATTGAGCGCCGAGAGTTGTTCGCGCAACGCCAGCACCTGGTCGCCCCAATACCGCTCGCTGCCAAACCACGGGAAGCTGTGCGGGAACGCCGGGTCGTCCCAACGGCGGGCCAGCCAGGCACTGTAGTGCATCAGGCGCAAGGCGCGAAGGGGTTCGATCAGCGCCAGTTCACGGGGGTTGAAGTCGTGGAACTCGCTGTAGCCATCCATCAGTTCGGACAGTTGGCCGAGGCATTCCTGGCGATCACCGGCCAGCATCATCCACAGGTCTTGCACCGCGGGGCCCATGCGGCAGTCGTCGAGGTCGACAATATGGAATACCTCGTCGCGGCACATCATGTTGCCGGGGTGGCAGTCGCCGTGCATGCGGATGTTGCTGTGCGGGGTGGCGGCGTACACGTCTTCGACACGCTTGAGCAGATCGCGGGCCACCGACTCGTAGGCCGGTAACAGGCTGCGCGGGATGAAATTGCCTTCGAGCAAGGTGTTCAGCGAGTCATGGCCAAAATTCTTCACGCCCAGGGCTTCGCGGTGTTCAAAAGGCTTGGTGGCGCCCACCGCATGCAGACGTCCGAGCAGTTGGCCGAGGCGGTACAGTTGGTCAAGGTTGCCCGGCTCGGGGGCACGGCCACCGCGTCGCGGGAACAAGGTAAAGCGAAAACCCTGGTGTTCGAACAGGCTTTGGCCGTTATGAATGATCGGCGCCACCACCGGCACTTCGCAGTCGGCCAGCTCGAAGGTAAAGCGGTGTTCTTCGAGGATCGCCTCGTTGGTCCAGCGCTGCGGGCGGTAGAACTTCGCGATCAGCGGCTCCGAGCCTTCGATACCGACCTGGTACACGCGGTTTTCGTAGCTGTTGAGGGCGAGCACGCGAGCGTCGCTGAGGAAACCGATGCTTTCGACGGCGTCGAGCACCAGATCAGGGGTAAGTGTTGCGAACGGATGAGACATGCTGACTCCTGCGCGCAGCAGGCTGCCGCGTCCGGCCAAGCATGTTAACGCAGACTGACCTCCGTAGGAGCTGCCGCAGGCTGCGATCTTTTGATCTTTTAAAAGATCGCAGCCTGCGGCAGCTCCTACGGGGACGTGTGTTATGTGCCGACGATCCCGCCATCTTCGCGGCTGATGGCCATGACCGAGGAGCGCGGTTTGCCGTTGGGCAGGTGTTCGGGGAAGGTCGAGCCGCCGTTTTCGCCGGGGTGCTGGATACCGACGAACAGGGTTTTTTGATCCGGCGAGAAGCTGATGCCGGTCACTTCACAGCCCACCGGGCCGACCATGAAACGACGGATTTCACCGCTGTCGGGGTCGGCGCAAAGCATTTGGTTATTGCCCATGCCGGCGAAGTCACCTGTGTTGCTGTAGTCACCGTCGGTCAGGATCCACAGGCGCCCGGCGTCGTCAAAACCCAGGCCGTCGGGGCTGTTGAACATGTTCTGCGGGGTGATGTTGGTTGACCCCCCTTTGGGCTGTTTGGGGTGCACCACCGGGTTGCCCGCAACCACAAACAGGTCCCAGTCGAAGCTGTCGGCACCGTGGTCGTCGTTGTGGGCTTTCCAGCGCAGGATCTGCCCGTAAACGTTCTTTTCACGGGGGTTGGGGCCGCCGACGGGCTGGCCGTCTTCGCCGCGTTTGGCGTTGTTGGTCAGGGTGCAATACACCTGGCCGTCTTTGGGGCTGACCACGATCCATTCAGGGCGGTCCATGCGCGTGGCGTTGACCACGCTGCCCGCGAGCCGGGCGTGGATCAGCACTTCGGCCTGGTTGGCGAAACCCTGGCTGGCGTCGATGCCGTTTTTGCCGTGGCGCAGTTCGATCCACTGGCCTTGGCCTTTGGGATGATCGGGGTGTTTGTCGCCCGCATCGAAGCGCGCCACATACAGCGTGCCGTGGTCCAGCAGGTCACGGTTGGCCTTGGGGTTTTGGGTATCGATGCGGTCACGGCTGATGAACTTGTAGATGAACTCACCGCGTTCGTCGTCGCCCATGTACACCACGGCGCGGCCATCACGGGTCTGTGCCAATGCGGCGTTTTCGTGTTTGAAGCGGCCCAGCGCGGTGCGTTTGACCGGCAACGATTTCGGGTCGAACGGGTCGATTTCGACCACCCAGCCATGGCGGTTGAGCTCGTTGGGGTTGGTCGCCAGGTCGAAGCGCGGGTCGTGCAGGTGCCAGTTGATCTCGCGGCTGGCGAGTGTGGCGCCGTAGCGCTTTTGCGCGGCGTCGAAGGTCTGCTGGGGATCTGAGCTGCCAAAGCAGTCGGTGAAGTTTTCTTCGCAGGTGAGGTAGGTGCCCCACGGTGTTTTGCCGTTGGCGCAGTTCTGGAAGGTGCCCAGCACTCGTGCGCCATTAATGTCGGCCTGGGTGCGCAGCAAGGCGTGCCCTTCGGCCGGGCCGCTGAGGCGGATCGGCGTGTTGCCGTGAATGCGCCGGTTGAACGGCGAGTCCTGGACGAACTGCCAGCCGTCGCCTTTGCGCTGCACTTCAATCACCGACACGCCTTCGCTGGCCTGGGCTTTGCGCACCTCTTCGGCCGACGTCGGCAAGCCGCCGTGGGGGTACAGGTAGCGGTAGTTGGTGTATTCGTTGTTGATCGCCAGCAGGGCTCGGTTGGGGTCGTCGGGGAAGGCGAACAGGCTCATGCCGTCGTTGTTGTCGCCAAACTGCACCTCCTGAGCGTCGGCGCTGCCATTGCCGCTGGGGTCAAAGGCCGGGCCGTTGGTGTGCAGGGGCTGGCCCCAACTGATCAACACCGAGGCGCGGTAGCCGGGTGGCAGGCTGAGGCTGTCGCTGGTGGCAGCATTGATGCTGGCAAAGCCCAGCAAGGGGCTTGCGGCCGAGCTGACCCCGGCGGCCAGTGCGCTGCGGCTGAGCAGGTTGCCACCCAGAAACATCGCCGCGCCGCATAGGGCGCCTGCGCTGATAAACCCGCGTCGACTCAAGCCAACAATGCGCTCAAGGTCGGTGGGGTGTTGATCATCCAGGAGGTTCATAGTGCGCAGGCCTTTTAAGGTTTTTGCGCAACCTTAAGCAGCGGTTATGACAGTGGTGTTGCAGAAAACGTGTGGGAGCGGGCTTGCTCGCGATGGCATCGGTGCGGTCAAAGGGTCGACCGAGGTGTCTGCATCGCGAGCAAGCCCGCTCCCACAAGGCCGTTAGAGGGGTGTGCCGAGCAACACCAGGGTCGGCGAAAACTGCACATTGACCTCGCTGCCCACCGCCAACTGGAGTGTTTCGAGGTGTTGCGGTTCACTCAGGGCGCACAAGGTTTGGCCGCTGGGCAGGCTGATGCGCACTTCGCTGGGGCTGTGATCGGCGTCGAGGATCTGTTCGATGTGCCCGCGCAGCAGGTTGTGCCCGGCCACCAATGGCTGGTCGGGCGCCGTCAATTGCAGCCAGCCCGCCTTGATCAACGCCACCACCGGGGTGTCGAGGTTCAGTTCCAGGCGCTGGGTGCTGTCGTGGGTGATTTGCGCGTGCAGCGTCAGGCCGCCGGGCAGTTGCAGTTCAATCAGGTCGTTGTGGCCATGGCTGTGGATGGCCTTGACGCTGCCGTGCAACTGGTTGCGGGCGCTGGTTCTGAGCATCAAGCGGCCCAGCAGGTCGAGGTCGCTGGCGTCTTCGGCGGCGTCCAGCACTTGGCTTTGCAGGGCTTGCAGGCGTTGATAGAGGCGCATCACCCGTTCCCCGGCCACCGAGAGGCGTGCACCGCCGCCGCCTTTACCGCCCACGCTGCGTTCAACCAGCGGGGTTTGTGCCAGGTTGTTCAGCTCGTCGATGCTGTCCCACGCCGCTTTGTAGCTGATGCCCGCGCTTTTGGCGGCGCGGGTGATCGAGCCTTGCTCGGCGATGTGCTGCAACAAGGCAATGCGCTGCGGGCGGCGGGCGATGTGCTGGGTCAGCAAAGTCGGTAGTTGCATGGGGGCGTCATTCGCAAAGCAGGGTGAGCCCCGGAAAGTGCCTGCTCAGCCCTGTGGCGTCAAGGCGGCGCGTCGGGCTTGGGCGTGCGCGCCAGGCAATACACATCCACCT